>JBMYXJ010000487.1:0-2968 GCA_049608285.1 Mycobacterium sp.
AAGCTAATGGCTGCTACTGTTACACAAAACACCCAAAACCTCAAGTCGCTGGACTCCGTTGTCCGATCGGTCGCATTCACGTCCACCACCGCCACCGTTGAGGTGGATGTCGGCGGGCTCAGCGAAATCTACCACTGGGAGTTCGCTCGGCATGGTGCGGCTGACGCAGACGATGCTGGCTATCTCTCCCTGAGCGAGACCCACACCGCAGGCGTGACTACGGTGGATGCTGACGGCGAAGTTACGGTTGTCCGCCAGCCTCTCGCCTCTGGCGGAACGCTGACGGCAGAGTCGTTCACGATGGTTTTCTACGGCAAGTCCTAATAGGAGGTGACTTATGGCTGCATCAGCAGTTCACACCGCAACTTATCAGATTCCCGGCGCAAGGAAGGTCAACGAAGGCTACCTTACGTTCGACTCGGATGCGACCGTGGAATTGTCTACCAACCTGTCGGTGCTGACCAGCGCGACGTTCACTAAGCAGGGCTCGGGCGGCAGCGCCAACGTCCTCTCTGTGGATGAAACATGGTCGAACGGCGTGGTTGACGTGGTCGGCGGGTTCATCACCGTTGACGCGGCAGGTTCCACGACCGACGTGTGGGCTTATCGCTTGGAAGGCCACTAATTGCAGGGCCGGGGCTAACACTCCGGCCTTGTCTTTCTCAGGCAAGGATTAAGTCTATGGACCCCTTTCTAATCATCGCTGTGCTTGGGTTCTTGCTCACGCTTCTTGTCACGCTCTCCTCAGGTGTTTGGGCCGTGGCTCAGATCAAGTCGTCAACAACATCGCTAAGAATGACTATCGAGTCTTTGACAGGCAGCGTGGACAAGTTGGCGGGTCGAATTGACGAGATTGAGCATACCCATTCCGAAACTCGCGAGCGACTTGCTGCGGTAGAGGCGAGGCAGGAGTTTAAGTGAAGACCCCCGGCCAACAATTCGACGCCCTGATCGGCGATGTCGCCAAGCTGCACGGGCAGCAGGCGGCACTTGCGCAGACGCTTATCGAACGCGCCAACGAGCAGGACGTTGCAATCCACAACCTCGCCGCGAAGGTCGCGCGGCTCGAAGGCCGCATCCCCCCGCCTGCGCCCAACCCGTCGCCGCTGCCGTCACCTGTGCCAGAACCGACGCCCGAGCCGCCCTCGACCGGCTGGCTGGCGAGACAGCCCGACTCCAACGCGATCGAATGCAACAAGGGCGACGACTGCGAGAAGCGTCTGGGCCAGGCCCAGGCCGACCGCAGGCACATCAGCTTCGAGCGGTCTGCGATCTTCCACGACAGGCTCGGCACGCTCTACCGCAGCGGTACGGTGATGGGTACGCACGGTGACGGCCCTCGCCCCGTGTTCACCTCGCACGAGGACGTCCTTTATATCCCGCCCGCCAAGACAGTCAACGACATCGCAATCAGCGGTCTGCACTTCCACGCGCTCGAGCGCGACCCTCGCCATGAGCGGTTCCGGAAGTCGTCGGTGCCGTACCCGTCCAGTGCCATCACCTGGAACGGCAGCGGCCAGAACATCGTGATTGAGGATTGTATCTCCGAGCTTTACGCCTACGGTATGCGCTTCGACTCGCCGCGACCGCGACTCATCGACGGCCTCACGCTGAGCCGCAACATCATCCGCTACTGCTGGAACACCGGCCACGGCAACCGCGCCGGGATCATCACCGGCTGGGTCAAAGACCTGTTGATCGAGGAGAACGTCTTCGACCACAACGGCCACCTCCCGGCGGAGTGGGGCGTCTCCGGCACAACCCCCGACGACCAGAGCCACGCCCTGTACCTCGCGCCGCTGCCCGAGGAGTCCGGGCCTCGCACCGGCTTCGAGGCCACGGTTCGCGGCAACCTCTTCGCTCGCAGCGGCAGCCACGGCATCAAGGGCGGGCCCGGCGGCGTGCTCGAAGACAACCTCTTCGTTGGCAACGCGATCGCGGGCTACATGAGCCGAAGCGACAGCGAGATTCTCGGGAACGTCGTGATCGAAGCCCGCGACATCTCAGACGACCACCCTCGCGGCTGGGGAATCGAAGCCTTCGGCATGGGCCAAGCGACTTTCGAGGGCAACGTCTACGCCAACCCGGCCGTCATCAGCGACGACAAGCGGCGCGACTTCCATTCATCGGCTGGCCGGACCGTGGCGAGCGGAAATCACGTTTACGCCGAGACGGCGGGGAGCGTCGAGATGGAGGGCACGTCCTACCACCGCCGCCGCCTCGACCACGGCGTGGACCTCGACCGGCTCATCACCGATGAATCCAGCCGAGGGCACGGCCAGTGGACCGGCGACATCGCTGCAGCGGTACGGCAGGTGCAGGAGGCGGCAAGATGACCACCACCCAAGCCCAGGTAGACCAGCTACGCCAGACCATCAGGGACCTGGAGCAGCAGGCCGAGGCGCTGAAGTCGGCGAGTGAGGACGCGGAGGTTAAGACCAACGCCCGCGCCATTGAGCGCATCGCCGACGTCGCTAAGACGCTGGGCGTGGAGCTTGACGCCCTGATCGACGACCCGACGCCGCCAAGGCCGGCGGAGCTCAGCAAGACGCTGGCGGTCAACCTCGACCTGTCAGGCAGCGCCTTCACCGGCTTCCCCGTGCTTGTCGAGACGCCGGGCGTGGCGCTGCGCGATGTCTGGTCGCGCCCCGGCCCCGAGAATGTCCGCGCGGGCAAAATCGCGGGCGACCTGCAAGACGCCTTCCGTATCTACCGGGCCGATGGCGTGCGGCTGGAAAACGTCTCGGCCTCCGGGGCGGTCGATGAGTGCATCGAGATCGCCGACTCACGCGGCGTCACGCTCTACCGCGCACTGATTAGTGATCCCATCGACGAGCCGGGCATCCACCCCAAGGGCACGCCCCACGGCCACGGGCTGATCGTGGTCGGCCAGCGCCGCCAAGGCGTGTGGGGCGACTGGGCACCGGTGGTGATCCAAGAGTGCCTGTTCGCTAACTGCGGCGGGCGG
>JBMYXJ010000488.1:0-2951 GCA_049608285.1 Mycobacterium sp.
GTCAGGCACGTGTACGGTGTGCCCGTCGAGAAATTCCCGATTTTTCCTCGGACCAAAATGAACGGGTAGTCGTTGCCTGTCCAGAGATCGAATCCGTGGAAGCTACCGCCGCCGCCATCGACAGTGAAAATACCGCCGTCGCCTTGCGAGCCGCCACCCCAGCCCTCGATGATCAACGGGATCGAATTACTCGCGAAACTACCGTAGCCCGCCGCGGCCGGGGCAATAGCCTTCGTTGTGTCGTCCTGTCCCTGCACGTTCAGGCGGTCGCCGTTGGTCGTGTCGCGCGTGATGTTTCCGATCGCCTGATAGATCTTGTCTCCCGAGGCGTCGGTGAACGTCCACGGGTCACCGTTGGTGCCGCTTCCGCCGTTGGAATCAACAGTGCAGTCAAGGTAGTAATCAGTGGGCGCTGTCATCCATCACACCTTCACGCTCGGTCCAACGAATCGCTGCAACAGTGCCCGGTCGGCAATCGTCAGCTCGCCCTGGATCGCCGCCACGATTGCCGCGAATTTGTCGCCGATCGCGATAGCCTCCGCGACTGTCATCTGCTGAGCGCCGGCGTGGTCGCTGGCCTTGTCCAGATAGCTGTCGTCGGGCTTCTCGTCGAGCACCGCCCGCGATGTTGCCCAGGCGAGTTGCATAGCCTGACTTTGCAGCTCTAACACCTGGAGCGTGCGAAATGCGCCCGCCAGGTCGTTGAGATTCTGCATCACGAATTCCATCTGGTCGAGCTCTTCCTCGGGCCAGTCGACGCTAATTTTCGGTAGGGGCATTTTTGCTCCACTCCGTGTTATTTCACTTGCGTTTCCGCCGCCACTTCCACCAACGCCGCGGAGGCTTTGGCGGGTCGTCTTCATCGAGCACGCTTTCCACCTTCGGCCTGATTCCAATGACCAGTTGCACGTTCGGATTGACCTGGACTCGCGACGCGCCGATGACGAACGCCGCGCCGAGAATCAAGGCGGCCAGCACGGTTCCCAGTAGTCGCGTCATCCGTCTTCGGTCCGATCGAATAGCCAGGCTGTAACAAACTCCGCTCCGTCAGCCATCTCAACTGTATTGTCTTCTGGAATGTTCGTCAGTAGCCGCGGCCTTCCCTTGTCGTCGCGCGTGCTGACCAGCAGCACCGTCTCGCGGAATACGTCGACAGTGCCGTCGGTGCGCGTGACTCTCAGTTCCGGCGGTTGGCCCATGTCAGCCCCCATGTCGTGATGCACGCGATGCCGATCAGGACCGCCAGCAGGCTCACTGCTGCCGCAAGATTGAGTAGCGTTGCGGTCACTGGTCGCCCTTGTCTCCGATACCCCTGGACTGCAGCAGCCGGAGTATCTCCCTGATGGTTGCCTGATTCTCGATTACCGTTTTGTTAGTGTGCTCGATCTGCATTTGATTTTTCAGAATCGTGGTCTGATTCTCTACCACCGTGTGCCGATTTTTCGCGACGACCTCAAGGATGTCCTGCGATGTCGAGTTGCGGAAATTCCGGTCCGATTGGTCGAGGTATCGCATCAGTAAGGATACCGCAATGACACAGATCGCAATGCCCGCCAGGAACATCCCAACGAGCATATAATCTCGCACCTTCAGCTGATCAGTCACTCTGCCCCAGCTCCCCCGCGGAGTTCCGGTCCGCTTGTTTTTTGAGCATGATTACGACCAGCGCCCGGCGCAGTTCGCGCAGTTCGCTGGCCAACATTAAATCCCGCCGCATCGAATACCGCGCGTTAACCCAGTCGGCAGTCATCAGCACCAGCAGTGCGACGACTACGCCGGCCGCGAAAATCAGTGATGCGGTGAGGGTTTTCATTGTTGCACGATCTCAATCTTCGCTTCGGTACCATCGGGCCGGCGATAGTGTCCGTCGCGAACGAACAGCCGACCTTCCGGTGTGTTGACGACTGTGGTGCCGTCGGCCAGGCCGTACGCCTTAGCCTGGAATGTTTCGCCGTCCTCCTTCTTCACTTTCACCGGTCGCGCAACCTCGTCTTCCTGAACGTAGATGACTCCGGGTTTCTCGGTCGGACTCGGTGACAGGTAGCTGGTACCCAGCGCGGCCACAGCGGCCAGTAGTGCGATGCCGGTAGTGACCAGGTGGCCCCACGTATTGCGCGCAGCCTCCAGCTTGACGATTCGCAATTCGAGTTGGTGGATCTTGTCGTCTGTCACAAATCATTCCTGGTACAATCACACGGTCTCATTTTGAGGGCGTCTTCTCCAGAAGCGCAATCCGGCGCTCTAGGTCTTCGACTCGCTTCACAAGAGCCACAGGGTCGACCCGCCGAATCTCTCCGCCCGAGACCCACTGGAAGAACGGTTCGCCGTCCCTGTCCACTCCCACGATGTGCTGCGGAACACATCGGCCGTCCACCAAGTTCTTCTCCAGGTGAGCGGCCTGGAAGTAAACGGCATCGTGCCCTAGCTCCCCGCACATCCCGGCAGACAGGCTCGGGTTCCTGTCGCTCTGGATAAATACGGCCGTCTCTTGCTTGTCGCGATCGACTCCCGCTTTACTGGGCTGCTCCGCCGGACCCGCGATCGCGATCACGGAAAGAACGGAAAGAGCAAGGCCAGCGAGTGTGAGTGTGATTTGTCGCATCCTGATTTACCTCATTCTTCGCATTGAAACATCTCGTCGAACAGGACCGCACACGCTTCGACCGCGCCGATGATCGCTCCGCAGGCCACGTACGCCGGCAGCCACAACGCGAACATCAAGGCTCGCCGCACCCGCCTCACTTCTCGTTCGCTTCGCTTTTTGCGATGCCGTGCCGCAGCGCACCCGCACAACTCGCGCCCAACAACAACGTGATCGCAGTGTCAAAATCGTGCATCCCAATGAATAGCCCCGCGATTGCATACGCCGCAGTCAACCCGGCGATCACATACGTTTTGCTCCCGTTCATTCCTCACCGATAGTCCCACCGCCACGCCGGACGGCGCCTTGA
>JBMYXJ010000489.1:0-2950 GCA_049608285.1 Mycobacterium sp.
GGAGTGCGTGGGAGGATGTGTCGGAGGACGACGACGACGACGATGACGACGACGACGTCGGGATCCTCACGGATGACGTGATCCGGTGGCAGCTTCGGGTGGCCATGTCCGAGCTGGAAATGAAGCTCGGGATCCCATTCAGCATCCAGGTGTGCAAGAGCGCGCCCGTGGACGACGGGCTGATCAAGGGCCGCGACTACGACAAGATCGTGCCACGCATGCCGTACACGGTCGACAGTGCATGGGAATGGTACCGGATGACGCTACCAGGCAGCGTCATCAGTGTGGAGCGCGTTCGTGCGTTCTACTTCAACCAAATGATCTGGGAGTTCACCCCGGAGAATGGCGGCGCAGAGAACATCAAGCTGGAGTGGCCGCGTCAGGGCTCGGTGCACCTGCTGCCCAACGAATTCACCAGTGTGTTCTTGGGGCCCGGTCCGCTCTTCTGGGGCAGCGGCGCGGTGTGGCAGGCCATCCACCAGATCAACCAGCCGGTGCCCGATTTCTGGGCGGTCGACTACACCATCGGACCCGTCACCAGGGACGGCCAGGTGGGTCAGCTCGAGGACGTCTTGATCGACTGGGTGTACTGCGTTGCCGGCATGAAGCTGTTTAGCATCGAGGGCATCGCGCGCTCGAAGGGGTTGTCGTCGGCATCGGTGTCGCTGGACGGCGTGAGCCGGTCGGTGGGCCTCCAGGCCTCGGCCATCTACGGGCTCAACAGCGCATTGGAGCATGTGCTCGACGAGGCGACCAAACGGATCGATTGGAAACGGATTCGCACAAGCAAGCGCGGCCTGCAGGCGTACATGTACGGGGGCGGATGATGGGCGGGCGCCGAATGGTCATGCACGGCACGGAGGAGTTCCCGATCCTCCAGCTCAGCCCCGCCGAGCTGAACGACGTGGTGGAGCGTCACGGCCAGTGCTGTACCGTGCGCCCCATGCTCCCGTGCCCATGCCGACGCTCGGAGATGGCAATGCCAAGCATCCGCTGCACGTCCTGCAACGGCACCGGCCGCCTGTACCCGGTCGAGCTCGAAGAGCCGGCCATGGTGCTCCTCATGAGCCGCTCACCAAAGGGGGAGGCGAAGCCCGTGGGAAGCGTCGACATGGCAGACGCTCAGGCAACCTTCACCCTGCCCACGCAACCGGGTGAGGGCGACATGGTCCTGCCAGAGCGCGAGGTGCACGTGGTGACGCAGCAACTCCGCCGGTCGGTGCAGACAGTGGACAGCACGCTGCTCGACGAGGAGCCAGAGGCGGGCCTGTCCGACATCACCCTGGACACTCCCACGCCGGCAAAAGAGCTGCTGCTGTACGCAGGCGCCACCATCGAATCGGTCTACTGGTATGACCCTGCCAACCGCAGGGCTGTGGCAGCCCCACCGGCCGCCTATTCGCTTGTTGGGCGAGAGTTCCGATGGAAGGCCGGCGAGGGTCCAGACGCGGGCGTGCACTACTCGGTTCGGTACAAGGCCCCGGCGGCCTATATCTGCAAACTCGACCCCGCCTTGTTCCGCCAAGATGGGGGGGCTGGTGTGCCATTCAAGTGCGCAGTCATGCGGCTGGACAAGTATGCTGTCAGTGACTCCCGGAATGACGCATGATCACGCTTCCCATGCCGATGCTGAGCATCCAGCTCGAGGGCGACCTGGCAATGGTTCCGCGCGAGGCACTCATGGTGGGATTTCACCGTGGGGCGCTGCTCGCCGCAGAGTACGTCAAGGGGCTGTGGATCAAGGCCGCGCAGGGCATGAAGATCCACAACACCGGCGACTACGTGCGTGGGATCCAGAGCGGCTCCACCAGCGTCAGCAACGTGGTGATGGACGGCAACACCTGGTCGTTGGTGATCATGGTGGTGAACACGTCACCGCACGCGTCCATCGTCGAAGAGGGGCACGGCGCCTACCACCTGCCCAGCGTCATCAACTGGGGCAGCAACAAGGGACGGATCAAGCGGACATCGACCGGCAAGCCGTACCTGCACATTCCGTTCAGGCATGCAGCGCACGTGCCCGCCGGCGAGCGCATTGAGGGCTCAAGCCAGACAGGCACCACGCTCCATGCGCTCAAGCGGATGATGCCGGAGCATATTTACAAAAAGGCGAAGCAACTCACCCCGCGAATCGGCCAGAACGTGGGCCCTGTGCGCAGTGCGTCCGGGCAGTTCCAGGCGGCGGACAAGTACCGGTGGCATGGCGACAACCCAGCGCCGCACCGGCGCAATTTGAATTTCCGTGGCAGCACACCGTCCATCCAACTCGGCAGCGCGAAGCACGGGCACGGGACCGGCGAGCACAACATCGGATTCGAGGCCCATCGAGGGGCGCGCATGGTAGGACGCGACCCCAAAGGGCGGCCGATGGTCAACCCTGCTTGGCAGGCCAACAAATTCCACGGGTTGTTCAAGGCCGGGCCCAAGGGTCACAGCCAGTACATGACCATCCGCACGGTCACGCCCGACAGCGTGGGCTGGAACATTCCAGCGCAGCAAGGCCGATTTGTCGCTCGGCGTGTCGCCGCTGTAGCGGCCCGGGGGGGCCGCGTGGAGCGATTGATCAACACCGGCCTGTCCAGCGTCATTGGGAGGGATGCGGCATGACCACGCCACAGACCAGCCACGGCGCCGGTGCCGAGATCGTCCCCGAGCTGCTCATGCGCGAGGTGCTTACCAGAGGCATCGCTGCGCTACGCCGCGACGAGATCCGCCAGCGCGAGCTGTTCCGCCGCGTGGACACCGAGCTCGATTACAACTCCGCCGAGGACACTGAGAACGACTGGGTGCACTACTTCACCCACGAGCTGTCGAACATCGGCCACGATAACGCGCTGCGCCTGGGCTTGGGCTACCCCGAGGATGCCCAGATGCTGCCCTACATCAGCATCATCGACGAGAGCACGACCGAAAACGGTGAGGGCGCGACCTGCGCCGACGTCGCTCATGT
>JBMYXJ010000490.1:0-2946 GCA_049608285.1 Mycobacterium sp.
TATCGGCCTGGTCGCTTGTAAGCGGGATGTGGGAGCCGCCGTCCTGGCGGCCTATGTGTATTCGCTTGATAACCAGCGTTTGTGGTCGAACCTGGACTGCGCACCGTCCAACGAGACCTTGATCAGAATGTTCCAGCCCGGCGAGCAGGTCACTACGGAGGTCACCTGGACCGGGATGGGCTCGGCCCCAAACTGCCCGCTGCCGCGCCAGCCAATCGGTCCAGGCACGTATAACTTGCTCGTCCAACTGGGGAACCTGCGCTCTGCGCCTGTGCCGTTCATGCTCACGCAGAACGCCGTTCAGCCAGCTCAGCCTCCGGTCGACGGTGCGCCGCACATGCCAGTGCCGGGTCCGGTGGGCTGATCGACTGGCTGTTAAGCGAACCGGTCGGAGATCGTGGATTCGGCCAGCTGTGAAAGGCCTTCTCGGATGTGGTGAGCCCACATCGACCCGATTCCTTCCACCGACTGTAGGTCGTTGGAGCTCGCCGCAAGTAGCCCCTGTAATGAGCCGAAGGAACGCACGAGCAGATCGACGTGGGCGAACTGCAGCCTGGGGATCCCCGCCATCGCGCGGTACCCGCGCGAACTCATCGCGGAGTCCTGCGCTTCGGCGGTGGACGGATAGCCGAACACCCCGGCCAGCGTCGTGAAGTCGAGCAGCTCACCGCCGGACAAGCCGTCGAGCTCTTCGAGCGTCGCGCTGACCTGCGCCGCGGAGGGAGGATCGGGATTGGCATGGTAGTCACGCACCATCAGCTCGCGTTCGGTGTCGTTGTTGCCGACGAGCTCATCCAGTTGCAGTTTGAGTTGTCGTCCGGAGGTGCCCAGTTCGACAACGTCTGAGTCGATCTCCAGGCTGATCCGGCGCACCATCTCCAGACGCTGAACGACCGTCATGACGTCGCGCAGGGTCACAAAATCCTCGATCTCGGCCGTCGAGAGCTGCGTGCACACCTCGTCGAGGCGGGTCTTGTAGCGCTCGAGGGTGTTGATGGTCTGGTTGGCACGCGAAAGTATCGTCGCTGATTCGAGTACCAGATGGCGCTCGCCGGCGACGTAGACGGTGACGATGCTCATCGAGTGGCTGACCGATATCACCGGGTAGCCGGTCTGGATCGCGGTGCGCTCGGCGGAGCGGTGTCGAGTTCCGGACTCTTCGGTGGGGATGGACGGATCAGGTACCAACTGCACATTGGCTCGCAGAATGCGGCTGCCGTCGCTGGACAGCACCACCGCGCCGTCCATCTTCGACAGTTCGCGCAACCTGGTGGGCGCATACTGAACGTCCAGCGAGAAGCCGCCGTCACAGATGCTTTCTACGCTGTCGTCGTAGCCGATGACTATTAGCGCACCGGTGTTGCCTCGCAGGATTCGCTCGAGGCCGTCGCGAAGGGCTGTTCCGGGTGCCAGGCGGGCAATCGTCTCCCGCAGTGTTGGTCGGACAAGTTGGACCACGGTGCGGGCCGCGCGCCCCGTCGACTTCCGCCCCGTCGACTTCACGGCCATCGATTCTCCAAGGATCGGTTGTGTGATGTGTGCTGGACTGGCATCAGTTCGCGCCATTCTGACTGATACCGCGCAGGACCTGCAATGCCGAGGTGATGTCATCGGCTGAAATCACCCGCAGGCCCGGCGGTGCGGCGGTCACACCGGTGGGCACCAGCGCGTAGTTGAAGCCGAGTCGGGCGGCCTCGGCCAGCCGGCGATCCATGCCGGTCACCCGCCGCAGATCCCCAGCTAGCCCGACCTCGCCGATCGCCACCGCGGACGTCGGCATCGCTACATCGAGGAATGCCGATGCGATCGCCAGCGCCACGGCGAGGTCCGACGAAGCATCGGTCAGGCGCATGCCGCCGACCGTCGACAGATAAATGTCGTTCGTTCCCACAGGCAGCTTGGCTCGCTTCTCCAGCACAGCCGTGATCATCGCTGCGCGAGAAGAATCGATGCCACTGACTGCCCGCCGCGGGCTCCCGGTCGCCGCTGAGCCGATCAGCGCCTGTACCTCGCCGATCATCGGGCGTTTGCCGTCGAGAGTGACCGTAACCGCGGTGCCGGACACCGCTGTGGGCCGCTGGTCGATAAAGAGGCCGGAGGGATCGGACACGCAGTCGATGCCGTTGTCGTGCAGCAGAAAGCAACCGACCTCATCTGCTGCGCCGAATCGGTTCTTGACGCCGCGGACCATACGCAGCGACGACGTGCGGTCCCCTTCGAAGTGTAGTACGACGTCTACGAGGTGCTCGAGCGAGCGGGGTCCCGCGATGGCGCCATCCTTGGTGACGTGACCGACGAGAAGTATTGCCACTTCGGATGTCTTGGCTGTCATGGTGAGACTGGTCGTCACGGCCCGCACCTGGGTGACGCCTCCGGTGACGCCGTCGACCTGGGCGGTGGACATCGTCTGCACGGAGTCCACGACAACGAGTGAGGGTTGCACGGCTTCGATGTGACCCAGCACCGTCTGTAGGTCCGATTCGGCGGCAAGGTAGACCTCGTCGTGGGTGCATCCGGTCCGTTCGGCCCGCAGTCGGATCTGGCCAGCGGACTCTTCCCCAGACAGGTACAGCGCCCTTCGTCCGGCCTGAGCCCACCGGTGGGCCACTTCGAGTAGCAGTGTCGACTTGCCGACACCTGGATCACCTGCCAGCAGGGTGACTGATCCGGGCACCAGTCCTCCACCGAGTACCCGGTCCAGTTCGCTGACGCCGGTGTGACAGTGACTGGTGGCACCGGGGTCGATCGAACTGATCGGCACGGCGGGTGAGGTCGGTACGACTGCCCGCGAGGTTGTCGGCGAGGCCGCAGGGGTCTGGATGACTTCGTCGACTGTGCCCCAGGTTTGGCAGTCAGGGCAACGGCCAACCCACTTCGGCGTTACGTGCTGGCATTCCGAGCAACGGAATTGCGAACGTGTTTTCAAACCACCCCGGGTCACGGGGT
>JBMYXJ010000491.1:0-2944 GCA_049608285.1 Mycobacterium sp.
CGAGAACTTGGTGGGCGTCTCCACCGCGAAGGTGATGCCCTCGGGGGCTTGGATAACGACCGGGTGGCTGTACCCCAGCGCGAACTCCAGGGTGTTGCCCTTGGCCACCACGCGGTAGCCGACACCGAAGATCTCCATCTTGGTGGTGTAGCCCTCGGTCACACCCGTGATGAGGTTAGCCACCAACGTCCGGGAGAGCCCATGCAGCGAGCGACTACGTCGTCGGGACGGGCCACCACGACAGCGCCATCGTCATTGCGCGACACCGAGATCGGCTCGGCAACGGCCAGTTCCAGCGTCCCCTTGGGCCCCTTGACGGACAGATTCTGACCGTCAATGTTCACCTCGACTCCGGCAGGAACCGATACAGGCTGCTTTCCAATACGCGACATTAGTTTGTTCCTCCCCGCTACCAGACGTACGCGAGGACTTCGCCGCCCACGCCCTGTCGTGAGGCTTGGCGGTCGGTGCGCAAACCGGAGGACGTGGAAATGATCGCCACGCCGAGGCCGCCCAGTACCCGTGGCAGATTGGTCGACTTCGCATAAACGCGCAGCCCAGGTTTTGACACGCGGCGAAGCCCGGCGATACTGCGCTCCCGGCTCGGGCCGTACTTGAGTTGCACCACCAGCGATTTGCCCACGCGGGCGTCCTCGGTGCGGAAGTCGGTAATGTAGCCCTCCGCTTTGAGGATCTCGGCGATATTGGCCTTGATCTTGCTGTGCGGCAGGGACACTTCGTCGTGGTACGCCGAATTGGCGTTGCGCAGACGGGTGAGGAAGTCTGCGATCGGGTCCGTCATGGTCATGACAGCCGGGTCACCTTTCTCGCGGCGGTTCCTCCGTGATGAGTTCACTGAGGTTTGAGGCCTACCGCAACCTGTTGAAGTAAGTGGTATTTAGTTGTAAACAGAAGGCGCTAGTCGCTCTAGGGTGCTAGTTGCTCTTCGCGCAAGCGCTCATCGGTGATCGTCGCTCTTCGCGCAAGCGCTCATCGGTCACCAACTGGACTTCTGCACGCCGGGCAGTTCGCCGGCATGCGCCATCTCGCGGAGACATATGCGGCAGAGACCGAACTTGCGGTACACCGCATGCGGGCGACCGCATCTGTTGCACCGCGTGTAACCGCGCACCTTGAACTTGGGCTTCTTGTTGGCCTTGTTGACCAGAGCCTTCTTTGCCATCTGCTCAGTTCTCCTTGAACGGGAAGCCCAGCGCTCGCAGCAGCGCCCGTCCCTCGTCGTCGGTTGTCGCCGAAGTGACGACCGTGATGTCCATACCGCGAGGCCGATCGATGTCGTCGATGTTGATTTCGTGGAACATCGACTGCTCGTTCAGCCCGAATGTGTAGTTGCCGGTACCGTCGAACTGCTTGGGGCTCAGACCCCGGAAGTCGCGGATACGCGGCAGCGCGATCGAGGTCAACCGGTCCAGGAACTCCCACATCCGGTCACCACGCAGGGTGACGCGCGCACCGATCGGCATGCCCTCACGCAGCTTGAACTGCGCGATCGACTTGCGAGCCTTGCGAATTTCGGGCTTCTGCCCGGTGATCAGGGCCAGGTCATTGACCGCGCCGTTGATCAGCTTGGCGTCACGGGCGGCGTCACCGACACCCATATTCACCACAACCTTCACAACACCGGGGATCTGCATGACGTTGGCGTAGCCGAACTCCTTCTGCAGCGAGTCGCGGATCTCTTCGCGGTAGCGCTGCTTCAGGCGCGGCAGGGTCTTTTCAGTGCTGGTCAGAGAGGTCACTCTAGATGTCCTTGCCATTGCTCTTGGCGATCCGGACGTTCTTGCCGGTCTCGTCGTCTCTGCGGTAGCCGACGCGGGTGGGTGAGCCGTCAGAGTCGACGACCAAAACGTTGCTCACCGCGATCGGCGCCTCCTGGGTCACGATGCCGCCCGAGGACGCACCGCGTTGGGTGCGCGATTCGGGGGTGTGCTTCTTGATCCGGTTGACGCCCTCGACTAGCACCTTGTCCCGCTCGGGGTAGGCAACCAGCACCGTGCCCTTGGCTCCCTTGTCCTTGCCCGAAATCACGAGCACCGTGTCACCCTTACGGACCTTCATCTACAACACCTCCGGGGCAAGCGAGACGATCTTCATGAAGCGCTTGTCGCGCAGTTCCCGACCGACCGGCCCGAAGATACGGGTGCCGCGGGGGTCGTTGTCGGGCTTGATAATGACAGCAGCGTTCTCGTCGAACCTGATGTAGCTGCCGTCGGCGCGACGGCGTTCCTTGACTGTGCGCACGATGACTGCCTTGACGATGTCGCCGCGCTTGACGTTGCCGCCGGGGATGGCGTCCTTAACAGTCGCCACGATGACATCCCCGATGCCCGCATAGCGCCGCCCCGAACCGCCCAGAACACGGATGCACAAGATCTCCTTGGCCCCCGTGTTGTCGGCGACCTTGAGCCGCGATTCCTGCTGAATCACTAGATGGATCTCCTGACCTGGTCTTCTGTATGCACGCAGGATTGCCGACCCTGACGTGTGCGGTCTTTGTCACCAAACGGCACGCAGGGCCGGTCCAGCGATCAGCTCTTGCGTGAAGAACCGCACCTAACGATGAGTGCGTACGCGAAGAGATACATCACCGGATCAGCCGAGGTCTGCCCAAGGCAACCCCTACATACTAGGTGGGCTCGGGGAATGCTCCAAATCGCTCTCTCCCGGCTACTTCGGCGTGATTGTCGTCGCCCAGCGCAGACAAGCACGCCGAACTCACACGTCGACGACGCAACGAAAGCCGATATGGGTCGTTGCGCTGTCCTGTGATTGCGGCGATCGGGCGGCCGGACGGTACCGGTGGCAATACTCCGGGGCACACAGGTGCGATCCACCTTTCAGGGCCTGGCTGACCGAGGGGTCCGGCGCCGACGGGGCGCAGCAGGGCCGAACCACTGCGGCATCTCCCGCCCGGCCCACTGCG
>JBMYXJ010000492.1:0-2944 GCA_049608285.1 Mycobacterium sp.
TCAACAGTGAGCCCGTGACTTTCTGCAAACAGCCTAGCAATCGGATGGCCAAAAGGCACTCCCTGAAGGCTTTGCTGGGCCCAGTGAAGCGGAGCCATTGTCGGAAGCTACGAGGCCACCCTCACCGCCCGCGAGCGCCCCCCGTGTCATCGACGAGCCACCCGCGGCTGCACCGACCCGCGTACTCACAGCTGGGCTACTGAGGGGCCCCGGGGGGTTATCTGAGCGGATTGTCCGGGGGTCAGGGCACCATGGATACGTGCCCGCGAGAACCGACCCACTCTCCCGCTTCAGCTCGCTGACCCGCGAGTGGTTCACCGGCACGTTCGTTGAGCCCACACCCGCCCAGGCCCAGGCCTGGAACGCCATCGCCAATGGTGACAACTCACTGGTCATCGCACCGACGGGGTCGGGCAAAACGCTTGCAGCGTTCCTGTGGGCAATTGACGGTCTGGCTCGATCGCCCCGGCCGCAAGCCGGCACACGAGTGCTCTATGTCTCTCCGCTCAAGGCGCTGGCCGTCGATGTTCAGCGCAACCTTCTGACACCCGCTGACCGGCATCTCGCGGATTGCCGAACGCACCGGGCAAGCACCGCCGAGCATCAGCGTCGCCGTGCGCTCCGGCGACACCACGCCACGCCAGCGCCGCGAGCTGCTCACCAAGCCCCCCGACATTCTGATTACCACGCCGGAGTCACTGTTCCTGATGTTGACCTCGGCGGCCCGCGACACGCTGGCCAACGTGCAGACCGTCATCGTCGATGAGGTGCACGCCGTCGCGGGCACCAAGCGTGGTGCTCATCTGGCGCTATCGCTCGAACGGCTCGATGCGCTGCTGGAGCGGCCCGCGCAAAGGATCGGGCTGTCGGCGACGGTGCGCCCACCTGAAGAGGTGGCCCGCTTCCTGTCCGGCGCCGCGCCAACCACGGTGGTGGCACCGCCGGCGGCTAAGACGTTCGACCTGACCGTGCAGGTACCCGTGCCTGACATGGCCAACCTGGAGAGCGACTCTATCTGGCCTGACGTCGAGGAACGCATCGTCGATCTCATCGAAGCGCATAACTCGTCGATCGTGTTCGCCAATTCGCGGCGCCTCGCGGAGCGGCTTACCGCACGGCTCAACGAGATTCACGCCGAACGCGGCGGGGCCGAACTGGGCGCTCACAACTCCGGGGTCCCTGGCGGCGCGCCGGCACACATCATGGCCAGCGGACAGAGCTTGGGTGCCGATCCGGTACTGGCCCGCGCCCACCATGGCTCAGTCAGCAAGGAAGCCCGCGCCGAGGTCGAGGACGCTCTGAAAAGCGGGTGTCTCAAGGCAGTCGTCGCGACATCCAGCCTGGAACTCGGGATCGATATGGGCTCAGTGGATCTGGTGATACAGGTGGAGACCCCGCCTTCGGTGGCCAGCGGCTTGCAACGCATCGGCCGCGCGGGTCACCAGGTCGGCGAGATCAGCCAGGGTGTGCTGTTCCCCAAACACCGCACCGACCTGATCGGCTGCGCAGTCAGCGTGCAGCGAATGCTGGCCGGCCAGATCGAGACCATGGCAGTGCCGGCCAACCCACTCGATGTCCTGGCCCAACACACCGTTGCTGCGTGCGCGCTGGAGCCGATCAACGCAGATCGATGGTTCGACAACGTGCGGCGCAGCTCGCCGTTCGCCACGCTGCCACGCGCGGCATACGAGGCGACCCTGGACCTACTCTCAGGCAAATACCCATCCACGGAGTTCGCCGAGTTGCGGCCCCGGATCGTCTACGACCGCGATTCTGGCACGCTGACCGCGCGCCCCGGCGCCCAGCGGCTGGCGGTTACGTCCGGCGGCGCCATCCCCGACCGCGGTCTGTTCACCGTTTTCTTGGCGTCCAACGCCGACTCCGAAAAACCGTCCCGCGTAGGTGAACTCGATGAGGAAATGGTCTATGAGTCTCGGCCGGGCGATGTCATCTCCCTGGGTGCGACGAGCTGGCGCATCACCGAGATCACCCACGACCGCGTGCTCGTCACCCCCGCTCCCGGCCAGCCGGCGCGGTTGCCGTTCTGGCGCGGCGACGGTGTCGGCCGGCCCGCGGAGCTGGGCGCGGCGATCGGTGCGTTCACCGGAGAACTCGCCCGGCTGGACCGTGCAAAGTTTGACGATCGTTGCCACACTGTCGGATTCGACGCTTTCGCGACCGACAACCTATGGCAGCTGATCGATGAGCAGCGAACGGCGACCTCAGCCGTGCCGTCGGACAGCACGCTGATCGTCGAACGCTTTCGTGATGAACTCGGCGACTGGCGGGTGATCCTGCACTCCCCCTACGGGCTGCGGGTGAACGGGCCGCTGGCATTGGCGGTCGGCAAGCGGCTTTTCGAGCGGTACGGGATCGACGAGAAACCGACCCCCTCCGACGACGGCATCATCGTCCGGCTGCCCGACACTGCGCCCGATGGGGAAACACCACCCCCCGGTGCGGAGATCTTCATTTTCGATCCTGACGAGATCGAGCCGCTGGTCACCGCGGAGGTCAGCGGGTCGGCGCTGTTCGCCTCGCGCTTCCGGGAGTGTGCCGCCCGGGCGTTGCTGCTGCCCCGCCGCCACCCGGGTAAGCGGTCACCGCTGTGGCATCAGCGCCAACGGGCAGCCCAACTGCTCGATGTCGCCCGTAATTACCCCGACTTCCCCATCGTGCTGGAAGCGGTGCGCGAATGCATACAAGACGTCTACGACGTACCTACCCTCACCACGCTGATGGCCCGCATCGCAGCTCGCCAGGTGCGGCTGCTGGAAGCCGAGACCCCGACCCCGTCACCGTTCGCCGCGTCGCTGTTGTTTGGCTACGTCGGGGCGTTCATGTACGAAGGCGACAGCCCTCTGGCCGAACGCCGCGCCGCCGCGCTGGCTTTGGATCCCACATTGCTGGCCGAGCTGTTGGGCCGCGTCGAGCTACGCGAACT
>JBMYXJ010000493.1:0-2927 GCA_049608285.1 Mycobacterium sp.
GGGCTCCAGCACCTCGATGACCTCGGCGTTCCAGTAGGACCCTCGCCCCCCGGCGCCACCTGTTATGCGGACCCGGACCGTCTCCGCCGGCAGCGCGTACCGGACGAACACCACCCGCCCCTCGTGGCGTGCCACGCAGCTACCCCCGTTTGCTGCCGCACCGGTGGTCAGCGTGAGCTCGACCGGCCGGGTCACCCCCGTCAATCGAGGAATCCTCTGCGCGCGTCCCCGGGAGCCGATTGTGGCTCCAACTTCTTCAACCGTTCCGACGAAGACAGTTGCCACGGAACCGAAGTCACCATGACGTTGGGTTCGAACAGGAGTCGACCCTTGAGCCGTAACGCACTCTGGTTGTGCAGCACCTGTTCCCACCAGTGGCCCACCACATACTCAGGGATGAATACGGTGACGACGGTGCGCGGCGACTCCCTGCCCACCCGTTTGACGTAGTCGATAACGGGGCGGGTGATCTCCCGGTACGGCGACGCGATCACCTTCAGCGGCACGCTGGTATCACTGTCTTCCCACTTGTGCACCAATTCGCGGGTCTCGGCATCGTCCACGCTGACAGTAATGGCCTCCAGCATATCTGGCCTGGTGGCCCGCGCGTAAGCTAGCGCGCGCAACGTCGGCAGGTGCAGGTTGGACACCAACACGATCGCGTGGTTGCGGCTGGGCAACACAACGTCCCCGGCCTCAGCCGCACGCAGTTCGAGCTCGCGGCTGACCGACGCGTAATGGCGGTGAATGAGTTTCATGATTGCGAACAGCGCACCCATCGCCAAGATTGCGATCCATGCTCCGGTCACGAACTTGGTGACGACCACGATGACGAGCACGGTCCCTGTACAGATGAATCCGATGATGTTGATTGTCTTGGCGCGGTTCATCCGGGAGCGGGCGGCCACGTCGGTTTCGTTGCGCAACAGGCGGTTCCAGTGCCGCACCATTCCCATCTGACTAAGGGTGAACGCCACGAACACCCCCACGATGTAGAGCTGGATCAACGCGGTGACATGCGCCTGGAACACCACTACGAATGCGATGGCCCCGAAGGTCAAGAACAGGATTCCGTTGGAGAACGCCAATCGGTCGCCACGCGTGTGCAGCTGACGGGGCAGGAAACGGTCCTGCGCCAAAATCGACCCGAGCACCGGAAAACCATTGAACGCGGTGTTGGCGGCCAGCACCAAAATGAGCGCCGTGACGCCGGCGATCAGGAAAAGGCCGATCGGCATATCGTGGAACACCGCGTCAGCAAGCTGGGCCACCAACGTTTTCTGTCGATAGTCTTCGGGCGCGCCGATGAGTTGTTCCTCCGGCCGGTCGGCGATCTGCACGCCGGTTGCCTTGGCCAGCATGATGATCCCCATGAACAGCGTGACAGCAATGACGCCCAACAGCAGCAGTGTCGTGGCGGCATTGCGGGACTTGGGTTTGCGGAACGCCGGAACGCCGTTACTGATCGCCTCCACCCCAGTCAGCGCTGCACTACCTGACGAGAATGCCCGGGCAACAAGAAACAGCAGCGCAAAGCCGACGATGTCGCCGTTCTCGGCGTGCATCTCGAAATCCGCGGATTCAGCGCGCAGCGGCTCACCCAGCACAAAGATCTGGAAGAACCCCCAGGCCAGCATGAGGTACATGCCGATCATGAACGCGTAGGTCGGAAATGCGAAGGCAGTCCCCGATTCGCGGATGCCGCGCAGGTTCAGCGATGCGAGAAACAGGATCGCCGCCACCGCGAACCACACCTTGTGCTGGTCGACGAACGGCACCGCCGACCCGATGTTCGACATCGCCGCCGACATCGACACCGCCACCGTCAACACGTAATCCACCAGCAACGCGCTGGCGACGGTGAGTCCGGCGGTGGGGCCGAGGTTGGTGGTCGCCACCTCGTAGTCGCCGCCACCTGAGGGGTATGCGTGCACATTCTGCCGGTTGCAAGCGATCACAATGAGCATCACCGCGGCCACCGCAAGGCCGATCCACGGCGTCATCGTGTAGGCCGACAGCCCCGCCACCGACAGCACTCGGAAGATCTCCTCGGGTGCGTAGGCCACCGAGGACAACGCATCGGAGGCGAACACCGGCAGAGCGATCCGCTTTGGCAGCAGAGTGTGGGACAGGTTGTCGCTACGGAACGGCCGACCCAGCACCAGCCGCCGCGCGGCCGTAGAAAGCTTGGACACGAGTGCCAAGAGTAAGCCCGAAGGCCGTCTCCCGTGGGACAGCGGTAGCGTTCTGCAGTGCGCGGGTGCTGCAGCAGCAGTTTGGGGAGGAAGTTTGGGCACGCAACGTCTGCTCGGGCGGGAAGGGACCGTGAAGTGCATGTAGTGGTGATGGGATGCGGCCGGGTGGGCGCGTCCCTATCGGACAGCCTGGCCAGGATCGGCCACGACGTCGCGGTAATCGACCGGGACAGCACCGCCTTTCACCGGCTCTCCCCCGAATTTGAGGGACAACGGATTCTCGGCATGGGTTTCGATCGTGACGTCTTGTTGCGGGCAGGCATCGATGACGCCACGGCCTTTGCGGCGGTGTCTTCGGGCGACAATTCCAACATCATCTCCGCGCGGGTAGCGCGGGAGACGTTCGGTGTGCCGCGGGTCATCGCGCGCATCTACGACGCCAAGCGCGCGGCAATCTACGAACGCCTCGGCATCCCCACCGTAGCTACGGTGCCCTGGACCACGGACCGACTTCTCAACGTGCTGACCCGCGAGACCGAGACCACAAAGTGGCGCGATCCGACCGGCAACGTTGGAGTCGCCGAGTTGGCGCTGCACGAAGACTGGGTGGGCCGCCGGGTGACGGACCTAGAAGCCGCCACCTCAGGTCGGGTGTCGTTCATCATCCGGTTCGGCGCCGGAACGCTGCCGACCGCCGGGACGGTCATCCAGGCGGGAGACCAGGTTTATCTG
>JBMYXJ010000494.1:0-2918 GCA_049608285.1 Mycobacterium sp.
GAGGCTTTCGCCAACTCCGGCAACAAGCCCGAGTGGATGGTGCTGAATGCTCTGCCGGTTCTGCCGCCGGATCTGCGCCCGCTGGTGCCCCTGGATGGCGGTCGCTTTGCGACCTCTGATCTCAATGATCTGTATCGCCGGGTAATCAACCGTAACAATCGTTTGAAGCGCCTGCTCGACCTGAATGCGCCTGACATTATCGTGCGCAACGAGAAGCGCATGCTGCAGGAGTCCGTTGACGCGCTGTTCGACAACGGCCGTCGCGGCCGGCCTGTCACCGGGCCGGGCAACCGTCCGCTGAAGTCGCTGTCGGACCTCCTCAAGGGCAAGCAGGGCCGGTTCCGTCAGAACCTGCTGGGTAAGCGTGTTGACTACTCCGGTCGCTCGGTCATCGTCGTCGGTCCGCAGCTCAAGCTGCACCAGTGCGGCCTGCCAAAGCTGATGGCACTTGAGCTGTTCAAGCCTTTCGTGATGAAGCGGCTGGTTGACCTCAACCACGCGCAGAACATCAAGAGCGCCAAGCGCATGGTCGAGCGTCAGCGTCCGCAGGTGTGGGATGTCCTCGAAGAAGTTATTTCTGAGCATCCGGTGCTGCTGAACCGCGCACCGACGCTGCACCGCCTCGGTATTCAGGCGTTCGAGCCTCAGCTGGTCGAGGGCAAAGCCATTCAGCTGCACCCGCTGGTTTGCGAGGCGTTCAACGCTGACTTTGACGGCGATCAGATGGCAGTCCACCTGCCGCTGTCGGCAGAGGCGCAGGCTGAGGCCCGCATCCTGATGCTGTCGTCGAATAACATCCTTTCGCCTGCGTCGGGTCGTCCGCTGGCCATGCCCCGCCTGGACATGGTGACCGGTTTGTACTACCTGACCACCGAGATCGATGGCGACCTCGGCGAATACACCCCTGGCGGTAAGGATCAGCCGGAGTCGGGTGTGTACAGCTCGCCGGCGGAGGCCACCATGGCGATGGATCGTGGTCTGCTGTCGGTGCGGGCCAAGATCAGAGTGCAGCTGACGCAACTGCGTCCGCCTGCCCAGGTCGAGGCCGAGCTGTTCCCGGACGGCTGGAAGCCGGGCGATGCATGGATCGCCGATACCACGCTGGGCCGCGTGCTGTTCAACGAGCTGTTGCCGAGGGGCTACGCGTTCGTCAACAAGCAGCAGCACAAGAAGGTTCAGGCCGCGATCATCAACGATCTAGCCGAGCGCTACCCGATGATCGTGGTCGCCCAGACCGTCGACAAGCTCAAGGACGCCGGCTTCTACTGGGCCACTCGTTCGGGTGTGACCGTGTCGATGGCTGATGTGTTGGTACCACCGCATAAGCAGGAAATCCTGGACCGCTATGAGACGGAAGCCGACGCGATCGAGAGGAAGTATCAGCGTGGCGCTCTGAACAAGACGGAGCGGAACGAGTCGCTGGTCAAGATTTGGCAGGACGCCACCGAAGAAGTCGGTACGGCCCTGGAGGAGTACTACCCCGAGGACAACCCGATCATCACGATCGTGAAATCCGGCGCGACGGGCAACCTCACCCAGACCCGCACCTTGGCCGGCATGAAGGGCTTGGTGACCAACCCGAAGGGTGAGTTCATCCCGCGCCCGATCAAGTCCTCGTTCCGCGAGGGTCTGACGGTGTTGGAGTACTTCATCAACACCCACGGCGCCCGTAAGGGTCTGGCGGATACCGCGCTTCGCACCGCTGACTCGGGTTACCTGACCCGACGTCTGGTCGACGTGAGCCAAGACGTGATCGTCCGCGAGACCGATTGCGAGACCGAGCGGGGTGTCAACGTCACCCTGGCCGAACTGCAGGCCGACGGCTCCCTGGTTCGCGACCAGCACATCGAGACCTCCGCCTACGCGCGGACGTTGGCCACCGACGCGGTGGATGGCAACGGCAATGTCGTTGTCGAGCGGGGCCACGACCTCGGCGATCCGGCGATCGAGGCATTGCTGGCTGCCGGCATCACCGAGGTGAAGGTCCGTTCGGTGCTGACGTGCGCGACCGGCACCGGCGTGTGTGCGAAGTGCTACGGCCGCTCGATGGCGACCGGCAAACTGGTCGACATCGGCGAGGCGGTGGGCATCGTCGCGGCGCAGTCTATCGGTGAGCCCGGTACGCAGCTGACCATGCGCACCTTCCACCAGGGTGGCGTCACCGGCGGGCAGGACATCGTCGGTGGTCTGCCTCGCGTGCAGGAACTGTTCGAGGCTCGCGTTCCGCGCAACCGCGCGCCGATCGCCGATGTCTCCGGACGGATCCGCCTGGAGGAGAGTGAAAAGTTCTACAAGATCACCATCGTTCCCGACGACGGGGGCGAAGAGGTCGTGTACGACAAGCTCACTCGTCGCCAGCGGCTCAAGGTGTTCAAGCACGATGACGGCTCCGAGCGTCTGCTGACTGACGGCGACCACGTCGAGGTGGGCCAGCAGTTGATGGAGGGCTCGGCCGACCCGCATGAGGTGCTACGCGTGCAGGGCCCCCGCGAGGTGCAGATTCACCTCGTCAAGGAGGTCCAGGAGGTTTACCGCGCCCAGGGTGTGTCCATCCACGACAAGCACATCGAGGTGATCGTCCGGCAGATGCTGCGGCGCGTCACGATCATCGATTCGGGTGCCACGGAGTTCCTGCCCGGGTCGCTGACTGAGCGCGGCGAGTTCGAGGCCGAGAACCGTCGGGTTGTGGCCGAGGGCACTGAGCCTGCGGCGGGACGCCCAGTGCTCATGGGTATCACCAAGGCGTCGCTGGCTACCGATTCGTGGCTGTCGGCGGCCTCGTTCCAGGAGACCACTCGCGTGCTGACCGACGCGGCGATCAATTGCCGCAGCGACAGGCTCAACGGTCTGAAGGAGAACGTGATCATCGGCAAGTTGATTCCGGCCGGTACCGGCATCAACCGTTACCGCAATATCCA
>JBMYXJ010000495.1:0-2896 GCA_049608285.1 Mycobacterium sp.
AAGGAGCTGGTGGCACGAGTTCGGGCAAGGCTGCGCCGCAACGAGGACGAGCCCGCCGAGGTGATCTCGATCGCTGACGTCGACATCGACGTGCCCGCCCACAAGGTCACCCGGCTCGGTGAACAGATTTCGCTGACGCCGCTGGAGTTCGACCTGTTGGTGGCGCTGGCACGGAAACCGCGCCAGGTGTTTACTCGTGATGTGCTGCTCGAACAGGTGTGGGGTTACCGTCACCCCGCTGATACCCGTTTGGTGAACGTGCATGTCCAGCGTCTGCGGGCCAAGGTTGAGAAGGACCCGGAGAACCCGCAGGTAGTGCTGACCGTTCGAGGAGTGGGATACAAGGCCGGACCTCCGTGATCTCAGCCGCTCGGCGGTGGTCGTGATCTTCAGTTCGAGACGACGTATCCACCGGCGGTCTGCACCGTTGATCCGTGGCCTGGCTGCGATGGGTCGGGCGATGGCACTCGCGTGGCGGCGCTCGCTGCAGCTACGTGTGGTTGCGATGACTCTGGGGCTGTCGCTTGCAGTCATCATGGTGCTCGGATTCGTGCTGACCAGTCAGATCACCGGCCGCATCCTGGAGGTTAAAGTGCGCGCCGGGACCGAAGAGATCGAACGGGCCCGTCCGATCGTCAGCGGAATCGTCGGCGGTGAAGAAACTCGCTCGATGGACAGCAGCCTGCAGCTGGCCCGAAATACGCTCACCGACCGTAAGGCAGATGCCGGCGCCGTCCTGGCGGGCGCATTCGATGCGGTGCTTATCGTTCCCGGTGACGGTCCGCGGGCGGCCACCTCCGCCGGTCCGGTCGACCAGATTCCCAACACGTTGCGCGACTTCGTCAACGCCGGGCAAGTCAGCTACCAGTACTCGACTGTGCACATCGACGGCTTCTCCGGGCCGGCTCTGATCATCGGCAGCCCGACGCCGTCTCCGGTGGCCAACCTTGAGCTCTACCTGATCTTCCCCATGAACAACGAGGAATCCACGATCGCGCTGATGCGCGGAACGCTGACTACCGGAGCGGTGGTGTTGCTCGGTCTGCTGGCCGGGATCTCGTTGTTGGTGTCGCGTCAGATCGTGCTGCCGGTGCGATCGGCGTCGCGGATCGCAGAGCACTTCGCCGAAGGCCACCTGGCTGAGCGCATGCCCGTGCGCGGCGAGGACGACATGGCGAGGTTGGCGGTGTCTTTCAATGACATGGCCGAGAGTTTGCAGCGCCAGATCGCCCAACTTGAAGAGTTCGGCAACCTCCAACGTCGCTTCACCTCCGATGTCAGCCATGAGCTGCGCACGCCGCTCACGACAGTGCGGATGGCAGCCGATCTGATCCACGACCACGCCGAGGAGCTTGACCCGGTGCTGCGGCGCTCGACCGAGCTGCTGGTCGACGAGCTGGACCGATTCGAGTCGCTGCTCAATGATCTGCTCGAGATTTCCCGCCACGACGCCGGTGTCGCCGAGTTGGCCGTCGAGGCTGTCGATCTACGGTCCATCGTCAAGAGCGCCCTGGACAACGTCGGGCACCTTGCCGAGACTGCCTCTGTCGAGGTGATCGTCGACCTGCCCGCCGACGAGGTCATCGCCGAGGTCGACGCCCGCCGTGTGGAACGGATCCTGCGCAACTTGATCGCCAACGCGATCGACCACGCTGAGCGCAAAGAGGTACGCATTCGGATGGCGTCCGACGAGGACACCGTTGCGGTGACTGTCCGCGACTACGGGGTGGGTCTGCGGCCCGGCGAGGAGAAGCTGGTGTTCAGTCGCTTCTGGCGGGCGGATCCGTCGCGGGTACGCCGCTCCGGCGGGACCGGTCTGGGGTTGGCAATCAGTATCGAGGACGCCCGGCTGCACCAGGGCAGGCTGGAAGCATGGGGCGAGCCCGGCAAGGGTGCCTGTTTCCGGTTGACGCTGCCGCTGGTGCGCGGTCACAAAGTCACCAGCAGCCCGCTGCCCGTCAAGCCGATTGCTAGCACGGCGGGTGAACCCCCGAAGCGACCGATCGGCGACCGCGAGAACGCAGAGGAGAGCGTGTGATACGTCTCTTGACCGCGGTGTGGCTGTCGGTGGCGATGGTGGCCCTCGTCGGTTGCGCGGGGGTACCCCGTTCGTCGTCGCCGCAGGCGATCGGCACCGTCAACCGGCCCGAGCCATCGAGCCTGCCCAAGCCCACCCCGGGGATGGATCCCGACGTTCTGCTGCGGGAATTTCTGAAGGCGACAGGCGATCCCGCGAACCGGCATCTGGCTGCCCGGCAATTCCTCACCGAGTCGGCATCCGATGGCTGGGATGACGCCGGTAGTGCGCTGCTGATCGACAACGTCGTGTTCGTCGAGACTCGCACCACCGATCGGGTTTCGGTGTCGATGCGCGCGGACATCCTGGGCTCGCTGTCAGACATTGGGGTGTTCGAGACGGGCGAGGGTGCGTTACCCGACCCGGGCCCGATCGAGCTGGTGAAGACTTCGGATGGCTGGCGCATCGACAGTCTGCCCAATGGGGTATTCCTCGACTGGGAGCAGTTCCAGTCCACGTACAAACGCAGCACCCTCTACTTCGCTGACCCGACGGGCAAGACCGTTGTGCCCGACCCGCGCTACGTCGCGGTGTCCTCGCCTGACCAGTTGGCCACCGAACTGGTCAGCAAGCTGATCGCGGGCCCGCGCCCGGAAATGGTCAAGACTGTGCGCAACCTGCTCGAGCCGCCGCTGACTTTGCGCGGACCAGTGACTCGGGCCGACGGGGGGAAGGCCGGAGTCGGGCGGGGCTATGGGGGGGCACGCATCGATCTGGACAACCTGTCCACCACTGATCCGCACAGCAGGCAACTGCTTGCCGCGCAGATCATCTGGACGCTTTCCCGGGCCGACATCAACGGGCCTTATGTGATCAACG
>JBMYXJ010000496.1:0-2895 GCA_049608285.1 Mycobacterium sp.
ACGCGCGCGGCGATCCGATCCGGCCGTGTCGAGGTTGACCACCTGCCAGCGTTTGCCCGTTGCGGACCTGCGCGCCCTCGATCGGCTCTCTGCCCTGGCCGTCGTAGACGGGGTGATGGCCGGGTCGTTGCACCGGGCGATAACCGGTGCCCCGACACCGATCGTGTGCTGGGCGGGCGCCGGTGATGGTCTCAGTGTCAGAGCCCAACGATCTGGCGGTGGATGCGCTTCGTTGAGCGCATCAGCGGCCTCCCACCGATCGGCGATCAGCAGCGCGTCCACACCTTCGGCGCGGTCGGTGGTCCATGCGCCGCGTCGGGTGACCGGCGCCGCAGCTCTCTCTCATTCGTACGGTTCCCAGTCGTCCTGGTCGTCGTCCTGGCCGTCACCGGTTATGAGGCGTTCAAGGAAATCGGGCCGTTGTTGATGCAGGGCTGGGTCGTTGTTGACGGCGTCGGCGAGATCGAAAACATCATCGCGAATGCGGCCGAGTTTCCGGTTACGAGCACGCCGCGTGAGCTCCCACAGGACCAGTTGCAACGCTTCACGGTCGGCCAGCACACGTTCAGCAACCTCATCGCTGTCGAGTTCCTCGGCCACCACTTCGGTGCGGATCTGCACGAAAGCGGGCGATCTGCGCGGCACTTCGACGACACGAACTGGCGTCGTCCCCTGCGCGGCGGCTGCGCGTTCAGCGTGCGCTGACCGACGACAATCCGGCCCGCACCAAATCTGTCGGCGGCCTCGTCGCGGCCCATCCAGCTCGGGTAGAGCGTCACCGCAGCGGGGGCAATTACCGGCGCTCATACCGGTGAACCCTATTACGTCCGACGAAAAGTTACCAGCTGTTAACCTAAATGCAAGAGGTGTGTGGTGTTTGGGTGCTCTGAAAGTAGGGGTCTGAGATCAACGCAGCAAGTGTTGGTCAGCAACACCAAAACGAACGAAAACGAACAACAGGCTGTAGACGAGACGGAAGCGGGAAGCGTCAGGGCACGCCAAGGATCGAAACGCTCAACGCAAAGGCTGAAGCAGGTGTCGGTGGTCGGTGTCAGCATCGGGGTGTGGACGCACGCGATGCAGATCTGGTGGTGCCAGCCGAATGTGTGGCGTGGTGTCGGGTCCAGCAGTACGGAGTGCTGGTGCTCGATGACATGGCAACCGTGGATTTGGATTGGTGGAACGACCGGCTCACCAAACATGCGATCCCGGTACGGCTGACCGGTCGCGATCCTGACGGCGCGATCACCGACCGCGGTGTCGCGGTGATCACCCGCGGCGACCTCACCGCTGACCCTGTCGGTGGCGGGCTCGGTGAGGTCGGGGTGCTCTATGCCGCGGCGGCGTGGCTGTCGGGGCACCGGGACCGGGACCGGCTGCGCCGCTTCCTCGATGTCCGCACCACATCGTCGAGGGCGGAACACCGCTTCGAGGTGATCATCAAGGCGTTGGCGGCCTGCCGCCAACCGCACCTGTTGTCCATCCCACAGATCGCCGCCTCGAACCGGCGGTGGTCAGGTTGGCCGCGCACTCCCGGTGTCGGGGCAGCAGTGATGTCGCTGTACTGCTGGGCCACCCACCACGACACCGCCGAACCCACCGAAGTGCGTCCGCAGCTACTCGATCAGCAGGCGGTGGCATCGCTGATTCATCTGGGGTGGGTGGCCAACCCAGTGGCGGCGCAGTTCACCTGGGCGCGCTACACCCGCTACTGCGCACTGCTGCACGCCTGGGCCGGCCAAGCCAAGGTACCCGCCGAGCTGATCGAGATGTGGCTGGTGGCGCGTTGGCGCGAGCGTTCCACACACCGCAGATCCCATACCGACCAACAGCACCGGCAATAACACCAGCAAGGGTGCGGCGGCGGCGCGGATCGAGCGGGGCCCGGGAACCGGGTGACCAGTCATCGTCCTCCAGTGGACGACGATGCCGTCCAGCTCAGGCCAGCTCGTGTAGATAACGCGTGTGATGGTTGGTGGCGGCCGGTGAGGATCGCCCGGATGTGGGCGCGTGCGGTGTTGATGCGTGCGTGTTGTTCGGCGCTCATCAACGTTGGGGGCGCTTCGCTGCCGGGGCGGGCCTGTTCCTTGTCCGGGCCGGCGGCGCAGCCGCCGTCGTTGTCGGGTTGTTGCGCAGAGTGGGGGTCGGTCGGCAGGTGCAGTCGGGCTAGTCGGTGGGCCAGGAATGCTGCGGGGTTGTCGATGTGGTCGGGCCAGCGCCAGCCGGTGGCGCGCATGTCGGCTTCCAGCGCGGCAGTGATCTGGGTAGCGGTGCACACGCTCGGGTCGATACCGGCGGCGGCCAGGACGTCGCAGATGGCGCCGATGTGTGCGTGGTGTAGGCCGTGACAGCGGGCCACCAGGTCAGCGGCCAACCGTTGCAGCCCCAGTGGTCGTGGCTCGGCGCGCCAGCGCCGGCTCGGCCGGTGTGTAGGGGTTGGGGAAACCTTTTCTGCACGCGCTTGGCGCGCGCTTGGTGAGTACTTACCAACAGAAGGTAAAAGACAAACACCCGCCTTCGGCGGTAGGTCGGGATTGTGCACAACTGGTTGGGGTTCGCGGCGGGGTGTGAGGTGGTAGATCGAGGGTCGCCGGCCAGCTGTGGGGGTGGTTGGCGAGCCGTGTCCGCGTTGGGCTTCTACCGCCCATCCGGCGACCCTCAGCAGCCGCCAGGCCACCGTGACCGTGTCGGGGCTGCAACCGACCCGATTAGCGATCGTCGCGCGGGTGACGGCCACGTGGCGGCCCGTGCCGTGGTCGGCATGCTCGGCCATCACCGCCGCGATCGCCAGCAGCGTGGCCGCGGTGATCGACACCCGCGCCGAAGTCTTGGCCCCGGTGAACGCCGACGAAGACGCCCACTGTCCCAAAGCCGACAGCCAGCGGTCCCGGCTAG
>JBMYXJ010000497.1:0-2891 GCA_049608285.1 Mycobacterium sp.
GGCCTCACCAACCAGCTGGCCGCGTTCCCCTCCCTCCACGCCGGCTGGGCGCTGTGGGTCGCGATCGTCGTGCAGATGAACGCCCGCACCTCCTGGGTCCGCGGCCTCGGCTGGGCGCACGCCCTCATCACCGCCGTCGTCATCGTCGGCACGGGCAACCACTGGGTCGTCGACGCCATCGCGGGCACCGCGACTGATCGCGGCGACCGACCGGCTGAAGCGGTCGTGGTTGAGTCGGTGACTATTTCCTAGCGATCGTGGTGCACCGAGGATGCCTCGCGTGCCCAGCGTCAAAAACTACGCCCACATCACCCGACGCCGGGAGCAAACCCGGCGTCGGTGAGTGCGTCCAGTACCCCTAGCGGGTCTCCGCCGAGGTCCCAGCGACTGAGCACCAGCAGGCTGCCGTCGATGGTGTCGATTTCCAATAGGCGTACCTTACGGCCGATCCGGCGGAATTCAGTGATCCGGATCAGCTTGATTTCGGCCCGCTTGAGTCGTCGGGTGCGCCACCAACCGCGGTACTCCAGGACTCCATCGACGATTGCTAGTTTTGGACGTGCACGACCAGACATCAATGCGAATATCAATACGCCGGCGGCAGCGAGGCCGACCAGGACGCGCCCCGGCAGGTCTGTGACCAGCGTCACAGCACCTACGGCCAGGGTAAACCCGAGAATTCCGGCCCCGACGATGCCCGCCGTCTGTGGACCCCACTGAGTTTGCTCGATGGACAATTCACGCCTCCTACCGCGGTGAATGCGGCTATCCACAAGTGCTATCCCCAATGGGGATGAATCACATCGGTGTGATCCGGTAACGAACAGGTTGCGGGGAGGATAACGCCAAGCAGCCAAGATGAATTCATCTGGCGGCCGCGATCACCGCCAGCGCATGGTCAGCAACAACCCGGTGATCATGAAAGCGAAAGAAATCGCGTAGTTCCACACGTTGAGATCGGCCATCCACTGCAGGAAGCCCGGTGCGTCAGGTCCACTGCCGGCCAACTGAAACACGACCAGCCAGCTCAGCCCTATCAGCATCAGACTCACGAACAGCACGACGAACCACCTGCCCGACTGACCGGCTTTCACCTTGACCGGAGTCCGGCTCACCGGGTTGATGGTGAAGTCGTTCTTCTTACGGACCTTGGACTTGGGCATGCGTACCTTCAGAGGATCGGCGTCGCCAGTGCGACGATGGTTGTGAGAAAGCCTAACGCAGCCCTCTTGCCGAGCTCACCAGGAGACGAAAGCTATGAAGGACCAGCGATGAAAGACCATAGTGGTCCCCCGTCGCCTCGATCGGCGTGGCGCTTCGGCGTTCCCGTCGTATGCGTTGTAGCCGGGCTGTTGTTGGGGGCGACGCACGGTGTATCCGGCGGTGACGAGATACGCCGGAGTGACTCGCCACGTCTGGTTGATCTCGTTCGGGAAGCCCAGCAATCCGTCGACCGATTGACCGCCCAGCGTGACGCCACCGCAAACAAGATCGATAACCACCACGGCGGCTCCCCCGGCACCCAGGCGGCGCTGTCCGCGATCACTCGGCGGGCCGATGTGATGGCCGCCCAGGTGGGCCTCACCCCGGTGAAGGGGCCTGGGCTAGTTGTGACTCTCAGCGACGCCCAGCGCGACGCCCAGGGGCGATTCCCCCGCGATGCCTCCCCCGATGACCTGGTGGTGCACCAACAGGACATTGAAGCCGTGCTAAACGCTTTATGGAGCGCGGGCGCGGAGGGTATCCAGATGCAGGACCAGCGCATTGTCGCGCGCTCGACACCACGCTGCGTAGGGAACACGCTGCTGCTCAACGGCCGTACCTACAGTCCGCCCTACGTCATCTCCGCGGTCGGTGATGCTGCGGCGATGCAGGAGGCACTGTCGGCGTCTCCGATGGTGACGCTCTACAAGCGGTATGCGGCGCGGTTCGGCTTGGGTTACACCGAAAAAGCAGGCGAAGTCACGCTGGCCGGAGACGAGCAGCCCGTTCGGATGAAATTCGCCCAGCCCATCGGCCCGCTCGGGTACTAGCGAGCGCGCTTGGTTACTGGCGAACCGGCTCGGTTACTGGCGAATCGTGCTTGGTGGTGCCCCGGCGTCGCTGACCGAGCCGAATTCGCCGACGGTAGCCTGGTGCGAATGCAGGTCTTGGTACTCGACAACTACGACAGCTTCGTGTTCAACCTGGTCCAGTATCTGGGCCAACTTGGCGTCGATGCCAAGGTGTGGCGTAACGACGACGAGCGGTTGGCCACCGAGGCCGATGTTGTGGCTGTGGCCGAGGAATTCGATGGTGTGCTACTCAGCCCCGGCCCGGGCACTCCCGAGCGTGCAGGGGCTTGCATCCCTCTGGTCTACGCATGCGCAGCTGCCCGGACTCCGCTGTTGGGTGTGTGCCTCGGCCACCAAGCCATCGGGGTAGCGTTCGGCGCCACCGTCGACCGGGCACCAGAGTTGCTGCACGGCAAGACAAGTACTGTTTATCACTCGAACACCGGTGTGCTCGAAGGTCTTCCGAACCCGTTTGTCGCCACCCGGTATCACTCGTTGACGATCTTGCCCGAGACGGTCCCCGCTGAACTTGAGGTGACCGCCCGCGCTTCCCGGGGCGAGCGAAGCGACGGGAAAGGTGAAGACGGCGTCATCATGGGGGTGCGCCACGTCGACCTACCGATTCACGGTGTGCAGTTTCACCCCGAATCGATTCTCACCGAGGGCGGGCACCGGATGCTGGCCAACTGGCTGGCCGGTTGTGGCACCGTATCCGACGAGGGGCTCGTCTGTCGTCTGGAGGACGAGGTTGCCGGGGCGGTGCAGGCCGCTACGACGCGAAGTTCAGCGTGATCCTGCCCCCGAAGCTCACCGCAGATCCGGCCGCCGGGCTCTGAC
>JBMYXJ010000498.1:0-2887 GCA_049608285.1 Mycobacterium sp.
CGTGAATGCCTGATCGACGAGCTTGACCAGCGCGTCCTCCAGGCTGGCCGCCGGGGGCATCGCCGGCTCGAAGTCCCGCGACAACGAGGTGAGCACATCGAACTGGGTTGACTCCTCGGTGATGCGCTGATGGTCGGGCGGTTCGATGCCGTAGGCCTGTTTGAGCAGGTTCTCGATGCTGGTTTTGCTGCCGCTGTGCAGGTTTTCCAGGATGCCGCGGGCCTGGGCGCGGTCGGCGGCCGAAAGATGATCGGAGTTTTCGGTCCACCGGTCACCGCCACTGCCGGTGAACAGCCAATCCAGTTTGACCAGCCGCGCCAGATCTTCCATGGCGGACTCGGAGAAGAACCGCGGCAGCCACACCAACGTGTTCCGGTCACCGTTGGCGAGCAACCGGTCCACCCGGCTGATGTCGTGGGCGCTGGTGTATCCGCCCTCGTCGAACGGGTAGTCGACCACGACGCGCCAGGTGCCCGGCCGCGGGTCGAAGTTCTGTTCGGGCAGCGAACCAGCGTCGCGGACATTGCCGAAGACGATGTCGACTTCGCGCCTCGATCCGCGCCAGATCACCGTGCGGGTGGCGGCCCCGCTGAGGTCGTCCTGCCCGCCGGGCACACCGAGGGCCTTGTGTACGAGGCGACGCAGCAGCACCCGGCGTCTCCCCGAATTATCTTCTCCGCGGACACGTTCCAGAATGGAGTTGTAGTCGACATCGGCGAGCTGGACCCGGATGACGGGGTTGGTGCCGTCTGAGACGTTGATTTCGGGGACTTCGCTCTTCGCCCACTCGCGGACGAGGCCGAGCACCACGCGCGCTTCACCACCGGCCATGCGTGACTTGATGGAGCCGTGGTTGAGGGCCGCCAGTCGGGGCGCGGTGATGTCGCGCAGCGCCGGCACCTTCGGCGCGATCGCCGATAACAGCAGTGTCTTGGCGATGCGCTCTTGTCCGCGGAAACCCGAGGGCACCGAGGCGGGATCGTTGGCGAGTTGCTCGACGCTCACGGAGTGCTTTTCCAGCAGAGCCGGCAGCAGGCGGTTCTGGTAGAGGTCCGAGGCGGCCTTGAACATGGCACCGGCGTGCCCGTCGATGGGGTCGCTGCCCTCCACGATGTAGTCATAGGAGTCACCGACGGGGATGAGGTCGTCCACGGTCAGCGTGTCGCGCAGTGCCACGAGGATGCGCTGCATCACCTTGAGTGCGGTCCGTTCCCGCTGCATCACCGACGACAAATTGCGCAGCGTGGACACCAGCGCCGGTGAGAAGGGGTAGGTCAACCGGAATTCCTGCTCCGAGGCGCCGCGATGGCGTTCATCGGCGTTGAGGCTGTCCTGAAGAACCTCCCATACCGCCGGCGAGCGGGTGAGATTGGCGAACGCCTCATCAAGGATCTTGCGGGCTTCATCATTTTTGGGTTTCAGCAGGCGGGCGTGCGCGACCTCGGCGAGGTTGTTGTCCCCGAGTTCGATCTCGCGGAACCGGCCCTGCTGATATTGGAATGCCCGATCGAGTGCCTCCTGCTCGGCACCGGACGCGCCCGCATCGGCGAACCATTTCCGCAGATCCATCTGTCGGGAGATGAACGAGATCAACGGAATTGCACGCTGGCGGCCCGAGGATTCCACCAGCTTGGTGACCTTCTGGGATTCGCGGGCGAAGAACTCGGTGTCGCGCACCGAGAACGCCAACCACAGCACCAGTTCGTCGAGGAACAGCACCACACCGTCATAGCCGAGCGATTTCGCGTGTTCGGAGATCACCACCAGGCCGCGGTCCAGATCGACGTAGTCGGCGGTTTCGCCGAACGAACTGAAGTAGCTGTTGACCAGGGCGGACACCAGTTCCCGGCGTTCCCCGTCTTCGGCGGGAGCGTTGCGGGCGCCGTGATAGCGGGGCAGATCCCATGCCGCACCCATCAGCGCGCCCCAGCCGCCGCCTTGACCCTGGCCGCCACCCAGGCCGGCCAGGAACTGCTCATCACCCATGCGCTGACGCAGGTTCTCGGCATCATCGAGCAGACCGTCGGACACATGCACCGCCGCATCCGGGTGCAACAGCGCGATCTGCTCGACGTAACCCTTGAGCACCGCCTGCTCCAGGCTCCGCGCACCCAGTAGGTGATAGGTGAGCCGCAGAATCTTCTTGCCGGCCAGTTCACCGTCGTAGCGGCCGGTGAGTTCCTGGAACTTGGAGTTGCGGATCGCGGGATGGTTGCCGAGCAGCGCGTACAGCACCGCCATGAAATGGCTCTTGCCGGAACCGAACGAGCCGGTGAGATAGGCCGCCCGGGAGGTGTTCTTGTTCAACCCGTCGGCGACGATGTTGATTGCGGCAGTGAAGTTCTCGGTCAGCGATTCGGTGAGCACATATTCGTTCAGCGTGGTCTGGATGTGTGTGTCGTCGTTGGTGCTGTCGGTGAGCCGTAGAACGTAATCGTCACTTCCGACCCGTTCGGGGATGTCGATGACATCACGCAACAATGTGCTCATGAGGTCTTCCTCTTTCGGGTACGCCCGGTGGGTTCTGGTCGCCAGCTGAGAAGTTCGGTCACGCTGAGGTGATGTTCAGCCAGCCGGGCGTTCAGCTCGTCGTCGACGGTGTCGGCGACGGATTCGCCGTACTCGGGGTCGATCTCGTTGTGCCACTGCCGGACCCAGGGCAGCAGTTCGTTCAGGCCGGCGAGCAGGGGCACCAGCTTGGGGGTTTCCCAGCCCTCCTCGATGCGCTGGGCGATCAGCCCCGCCACAGCGAGTGCCTGCTCGGCGTGATCCCAACCCGCCCAGCCGAGCAACTCCGTCGAATCCGAATCACGGCCCGCGCCGGGGTAGGAGATGAACCGCTCCTTGGGAACATCGAGTTTCCCGCGGTGCGACCAATAAGAGTTCT
>JBMYXJ010000499.1:0-2876 GCA_049608285.1 Mycobacterium sp.
CCCTATCATCGCGCGAACCTCGGCCGACGCGCTGCTGCCCAATCTCGACCAGGCCCGCACCGCGGGCCTGGTCGCACTACCCGGGGCGTTTGTCGGCGTACTCCTGGCAACCGGATCGGCGCCCCAGGCCGCGGCTGTCCAAGTGCTCGTACTGATCTCGTTGATGCTCTCCCAGACCTGCGGCGTCGCTGTCACCGTCGAGCTTGTCGCCCGCGGCAGGATCGGGCGGGACACCAACATTCCGACGCCGACCCACTGGGGAAGTACGCCCAGCTAATACAAGGCATCCGGCGTGAGACTCTCAACCATGATGTCAATCTGCGGCAGTGAGTGCGGGCGGGTTGGCAGTAGATCGGCGTCCATGGCGTGTGGCGCAGCAGCGCCCAGAGGACCTCGACGAGCGCCGCGCCAGGGCCAGCAATGCCTGCTTATGGACGATGCGTTCACCGAGTCGGCGGTCATAGAACTGCCGGGACGGCCCACTGGTGTACAGGCTGGGCTGCGCTGGCAGAAAGAACACCCGACTTAGTCGACGGTTGATGCGTTTCAGCCAGTGATGTTGGAAGATCATGCCATCTGTCCAAGTGTTCAGATGATACAGTGTTTAGGTGGCCGGCCGGGCGCGCCGTAGTCGATGCAGCACATCCCTCGCCGTCTTGAATGGAGACGGCAGTGCGCCTCGGTCGTCCACTCCATCATCCGAGAGCTTCCGGTGACCAGTCCCGACAGCGCCGCTGACTTTTACGATGCCTGATTTCGCGCGCGGCCGTGCCCGCGCCAGCCGGCCATGCGCGTCGATCTGTGGCTCAGGCTAGGGCGAGCTGTGCGTGACCGATAGTCGCAGCGTTCACATCGCGAACCGGCGTCGAACTTGGAGCGGAAACACCCCGGTATCTCCCCGAACAAACCGGACTAACTGAGATGTTGCGAGTTGCGCAACAGGGCTTCAATCAACGTCCGGTTTGATTGTCCGGAACTAGGTTTCCGGGAAGGTGCCCGGAGACGGACTGCGCCGCAACGACTTCAATCAGGTCATGAAGATCGCCAGCGGCCCACGCGAAGCAGCACAGCGGAGCGATATCGTATCGATATCACCAGGTTATGGGCGACGTGCTGATCCGTGATTTAGCTGATGACGTACTCGCCGGCATTGATGCGCGAGCTGGTGACCTTGGCTTGTCGCGCGTTGAATACGCTCGCCGTCGGCTTGCCCAGGACGCTCCCGCCGCACGAATTTCGGTCAACCGCGACGATCTGCACCGGTTGGGACAGGCTGTAGCGGGCCTGGCCGACGAAGATCTGTTGCGTCAGGCATGGCAATGACCGCACGGGAGTGGCTGATCGATCAGGCGGCTTTAGCGCGACTCGCACGCGGCCATAATTCCAGAGCAACCACTCCGCCTGGCCCGCCGAGGCCGACGCGGCCATAGACTGGCTCACCGAACTCGCGGCCGACCAGGAGGTGTGGGCGTGCTCCTACCTGATGTGGGCCGGCAAGCGCGCCAAGGGCGCAGCCGTCGGCCACTGGGTCATCCACGCCGATGTCGATCGGGACGATCTCGACCTCGACAAGGTCAGGGCGCTAGGCGGATTCACCGTCGCCAGCGGCACCCCCGGCCGTGTCCACGTCTACATCCCGCTGCCGGCCCGGTCCCCGAAAAGCACCATCGCCAGCTGAGCGTGGCCCTGCGCGACCACCTCGGCGGCGACAGCAAGATCAGCGACAACGATCTGCAGCGCCCGCCCGGCACGCTCAACCACAAGCCGACCATGGCCGGCGGTGAGCCGACATCGGTGCGCTGGCTGATCGAACCCGACGGCACACGCGTCGATGTCCACACCCTCGGGTTTTGCACTGCGCATTGTGCCAATCTGGAGCGCTGCGCCAGTTGGCGGTGCGACAGTCACAAAAGCAGCTAGCTTCCAAATAAAAGTGGGATGCTTCCCAGTGTCATCGGAATCGCCTGCGGTACCGCTCAGCAGAATCCTCGCGAACATCGGCTGCGAAATCTAGGCGCTCATCTTGCAGGTAGCCCACCACGCCTAGCGCGGCGGCAAGGGCACCAGCCACCCAGGCAGTCAACGCGAGGTTGTCCCCGGTGAACCCAGCCACCCAGGGCGACAAGAACAGTGCGAATCCCGTGATGGCGAGCGTCAAAAAGTTGTGTGTGGGCTCGGAGGCGAGCAGCGACCAGACAGCGACCACAGCGATCAGCCCGCCCAGACCGACGGTGACTGCGGTCCCGGCCGCTGTCGAGTGCAACGCGATACCTAAAAGCACACTGGCGAGACCGATGATCAACGCCAGCCGCCCGATCCAGTAACTCCAGGGGTGTCGCAGCCGTTGACGGTCTCCAGCCTCGGAGATTCCGTATTCAGTCGGCGTCCGGTCATGTGTCCATGCGAAGCCACCGAGGATGATCGCCAGGCCTCCAGCCACCCAGCACGTCCAGGAAGCCCCCCGGTCGTAGCTGTAGGGGTTACCAACAAACGGAACGATGAACATTGCCAGGCCGACGACGACCAAGCCCCAGTGATCGGGGACCCGATTGTGAGCGAGGACGGACAGCCCCCCGAAGAAGGCGATGAATGCGCCGAAGCCGAAGGTGAATCCCTCGCCGAGCTGAGTCGAACTGAACGCGAATGCCGACACCGCGGCGCATACGCCGATGAACACCGCAACCCAGCCGACCCATGTCCTCGAGTTCATCAACAACAGATAACACCGCCACCGTCAGACCTCTAGGGGCTTTAGTTAGTTTGTGCCGCTTGCCGCACGAGCGGTAAACACCCCTCTCTGGGCAGTCGGCGCCCTGGCCGACGCCGGCAACAGGCACTCGACAAGCTCACACCAGCCGAGTCTGTTCTGTCTGTGG
>JBMYXJ010000500.1:0-2875 GCA_049608285.1 Mycobacterium sp.
TTGATCGCGCATCGAACAGGTGCAGCGCGTCGGCCTCGCAAGCCGCGTCCGCGAGCATGGCGTGGAGCCCCGAAAGCCTCATTTGGTACTCGGCAGGATCGTCGCGCAGGATCCGGTGCGGCTCGTGGTTCGTCATCGCGGCCTCCGCTTCGATTCCTCAAGTGCTTCCAGGTACAGCAGGTCATCGACGCTGCGCCCTACCAGCGCGTCCTTGGGGACAAGAGAGCCCGCCCCATCGCAATCCTCCTGAAATCTCCCGTGCTGCCTGAACCGCAGTCGGCCGGATGGCCGCACGACGGACAGGGAGATGGCCCGGTGGCAGAAGGAGCACCTTGCTCGGTAGCGGGGGCCGCGTTGACCTCCCCCGTGGTTCGTCACGACACCATCTCCCATTCGCACGCCCAGCACCACGGGTCCTTGTCCCACCTGAAGCCCTTCTTGGCGTAGCGGTCGTTCCACCACGATGCGAACGCAACGCGGTTTGGCTTTGCGAGGATCTTCCCCTCGCGTGCCCGCACGCCGTCGAATGCGACAACCGGGGCTAGGACGACACCGCCGGCCCGCGCCCACTCGGCAACACCAAGCGCACGAATCGCCTTGTCGCTCGCATCCTGCACCCTCTCGACCCACACCCGCTTGACGCGGAGCGTGATGCGTGAGGCCCAGCGGGGCATCTGGGTAGAGGGGCGCCAACTCGGAGGCGAACGGTCAAAGCCGGCCCGATAGTAGGCGGCGCGTTCGGCGCATTCTGGATCGCGCGACTTGGGCAGACCGCCCCAGGTGTTGATGTGCGCCACGACGAACGCCTCCCTCACCCAGAGCAGGTCGCCGGGCGCGCCGAGGGGGCCCTTCGTCGGCACAAGCAGGCCGCTCCCTTCGTGAATGCACTTGGCCCAACCCGTGTACGTTGTGCCGGGCGGAAGCGTCGTCATGCCCTCGGCCCACTCGTAGGCGACCGCGGACTGGTCGCGGCAGGGCACCCGATGCTGCACCTTGCGCCCGGCCAGCACAGCGCGCACCTCGTGGTCGCGCAGGATGAGGGAGCGTTCGCGGGGGCTCACCACGGCAGCACCACGCTCGTCTTGCCGCTCTCGTCTGCGATGCGCTGGATGCACTCACGAGAGCAGGCGTCTTGGATCCCGCTGGAGTCGCCGCGCTGGAACCAGTTGCTCGGCTTCTGCCATCCAGCAGAGACGTTGCCCGGCCACCACGTCATCGGCGCGGTCGTGCCGCACCCGTCGCACTTGATCTCGGCGCTCACGCTCCACCTCCATCGCTCTCCACCCGCAAACTGCTCGCCGGCCGCACGCCGCACAGCACGTCCATCAGGTTTGCGCGGGCGTCCGCGAATGCGGGGTCCTCGTCGAAGTCCTCGATGTCCATGCCGGTGCTGATGATCGGACCTGATGCGCGAGCCACGCGCAAGACGCGCCCGTCCGCGTCCTCGTGGATGGCGGCATGAGGCGCGACTCTTCTGAGCTGCGCAATCCACGCCGGTGCATTGCCCTCGCCGTTGAGCCAGTCGTGCAGCGTGTCGGGAGGAAGCGGGATCTCGGAGTCCTTTCCCGGGTAGACGTAGATCCAAGGCTCTTGCGTTCTCGACCTGGAGCGGGCCACGCAGAGAATCCCCTTCGGAGTGATGCTTGCGGTCCAGCGCATCGCGTCATCCATCACGGCCACTCCGAGCAGCACACGACGCCCCGCTCCCTTGTCCAGTGCGAAACGGGGGCGCGCACGGCGTGGGGAGGTACGGCCTTGGTTGCCGTAACCTCGCGCGGGGCGCCGTTGTTGTTCTCGATGCAGTGCAGGCACTTGCACGAGAGGGGGTATTCCGCCCCATTTGGCAGGATCCACTGAAACTCGCAATGTTCGCAGCCGCAGCCATGCACTGTCCGCGCCGGCTGGGCGTCCTCGCCCCCGACCAGGACGACGCCGGGTGTCCCGCGGTGCGCGTCGATGTAATCGACCTCCGCGCCGACTGTGAGCGTGTCGTCCTCGTAGAGCTCGATGGTGACTTCGCGCGCGTCATCGAGCGATTCGCCCGCACCCTTCACGAGCGCGCGCACCTCGCCCATCTCCGGGCACGAGACGTGGTACGTCACGCACCCGTCGATCGTGAGCGCCCACAGGAGGTTCTTGGTCGTCACGCCCCCACCTCGCTCGTTTTCTTCCATGTCCGGCTGGCTAGTGCGCGGCCCCCGCGCTCCCTGCGAAGCCTCGCCGCCATGTCCCACGCGGGCCTACTGAGTTCGACCCACTTTCCGAATCCGCTTGCCGATGCGATGCGGCCGGACGCGATGAACCCGCACCTGTTCCAGTCGTTCAGGATCTCGTCATCGTCGCGATTCAGGCAGGCTGGATCGAGCCTGCCTGCTGCGTTCACGGCTCGGTCCTCGCAGTAGAGAAGCAGTTGCTCTTGCTCGCGTGTCATCTCACCTCCTGCACGTCTCTTTGGTGCTGCTCGTGGATCTCGAACCCAACGACGTAGAGCGGTCCAGCGGGCGCCCCGTCCGTCGTCTTCGTGGTCGGGCGGTAGAAGGCGTGCATGGTCTTGTAGAGGCCGAGCTCCGAAGCCTCCTGGCGCATGAGCGCGAGGCGCGCGGCGAAGTCTCGAAGTGCATCCTCGCGGCTCATTGCGCCCCACCCCTCTCCCGAAACACAGCAACCCTGTTTGCGGCCAGCGGCGCGACATGGATTACCCCCCGCCCCGTGACGTGGAGACGGCCAAGGCGAGGATCTACGCCCAGCCCTCTTCGATCGATCGCGACGATGGAGAGAACGTACTCATTCCCCTCCCCGTCTACCGCGATGATACGGGTTGCGTCGAGCGCGTGGGTGGTGGTTTCTCCTCCCCCTTTCGTGCGCTCCACGAAGA
>JBMYXJ010000501.1:0-2875 GCA_049608285.1 Mycobacterium sp.
CAGCACGGCGACTGCCCAACCCGTGGCACCGGCTACCAGCAGCAGATACAGAAAGACCGGGACCAACACCAGGCGGACGACCGACAGTGCATTCGGTACCGTCAGGACCCGATCCTGGGGGGCCAATCCCGGGGTCACAGCGTTCTCACCCGCCACTTCGGCCATGAGTAGAACCTAGCGGAACACGCCGGGCAAGCTCAGCGCCGACATCGCGTCGTCGGCCAGCGGATTGTCGTGCACCATGTACGTCCACGTCGAGGTCGGCCGTGCCAACTTGGACAGATCGACCCCCAACTCGTCCTCGATCGAGGGCGTGGTGTCGAACGTCTGCTGGGCCGCTTCGATGGCGTCGGCGGCCAGCGAGGCGAACGCGTCCACGGCCATCCGGTGGAATTCGTCGAGTGGATTTTGCCGTCCCAGGGCGCGCAGGTGGATACTTTCCCGGATGTCGGCGAGGTAGGCCAGATGCTCGGTCCAGCCGCGGTCCAGGTGGTACAGCATGATCAGCCGGCAGATCTTCTCCAGCTTCTCCTCAGCTCCCGGGCCGAGCTGCTCGACGAGTTCCTCGTAGCGGGCCGGCGACAGCTCGGCGAGCTCCGTGCGCGCCGCCGCGGTTCGCAGCAGCGTGTTGCGACGCTCGACGAGAATGCCGCGTTGCCGGGCGATCAACAGGTTGTAGCGCCAGGTGGTGGAGTGCACTTCCAACAGGCGACCTTCAGCGATCCGCTGGGCATCCTCGAGCAGGCTTGCAGCCTTGGGGGCCAGCACCCGACCATCCTCGTCGCAATCGAGAGGCAGCTTGTGCGGCTCGAGATGCGATACGACGACGTCGTCCTCCCAGCTGGAGAAGAATAGCGACGAGCCAGGATCGCCCTGCCGACCGGCGCGACCCCGTAGCTGATTGTCGAGCCGCTCGGTGTGGTGGCGGCCGGTGCCGATGACGTGCAGTCCCCCGAGTTCGGCGACCGCATCGTGGTCCGTCTCGTCTGATCCGCCGAGCCGGATGTCGGTGCCGCGGCCGGCCATCTGCGTGGACACGGTGACCGCGTTCAGCGCGCCCGCTTCGGCGATGACGGCTGCCTCCTCCGCATCGTTTTTGGCGTTGAGGACGACCGCCGGTACGCCGGCTTTGACAAGACGCTCGTGCAGATCTTCGGACTCGGCGACATCGCGCGTGCCCACCAGCACCGGCTGGCCTGTTTTGTGAACGGCCACAATGTGTTCGACGATTCCGTCGTTCTTGGCCGCCACCGTGACATAGACCCGGTCGGTTTCGTCGTCGCGGATATTGGGCGTGTTGGGTGCGATCGGTGAGACACCTAGTTTGTAGAACTGGCGGAGCTGTTCACCGGCTGCTAGCGCGGTGCCGGTCATTCCGCAGACGCGCGGGTACCGGTTGATCAGCGCCTGCACTGTGATGGTGTCGAGCACTTCCCCCGTCTCGGTGGTCTCGATGCCTTCCTTGGCTTCCACCGCGGCCTGCAAACCGTCGGGCCAGCGCTGCAGGGTTGCGATGCGGCCGCGGGACGCGTTGATGAGTTGTACTGCGTTGTCGCGCACGATGTAGTGGACATCGCGTTGCAGCAGCGCGCGGGCGTGCAGTGCGACGTTGATCTCTGTGAGCGTGGTGGCCACGTGCTCCTCGGAGTAGAGGTCTATGCCGCCGAGCGCCGTTTCCACTTTTTGTGCGCCCAGCTCGGTCAGGTGCACATTGCGGCTATCGGTATCGGCGGCGAAGTCCTTGCCCTCGATGAGATCGCCGACGAGGCGGATGAGCTCGACGCGGGGTGTCTCCCGATGGCTGGTTCCGGCCAGTACCAGCGGCACCAGCGCCTCGTCGACAAGCACCGAGTCGGCCTCGTCGATCAAAGCCACGTCGGGATTCGGGGACACGAGGTTCTCGACATCGGTCACCAGTTGGTCGCGCAGCACGTCGAAGCCGATCTCGTTGACCGATGCGTAGGTGATGTCGCTTTGGTAGGCCTCACGGCGCTGGGCGGCGGTGGAGTCGGCCGTGATCCAGCCGACGGTCAAGCCCATCGCTTCGATCAGCGGACCCATCCACTCGGCGTCACGGCGAGCCAGATAGTCGTTGATGGTGATGGCGTGCACGCTGCGACCTGCGAGCGCGTAGCCGGCGGCGGCGATCGCACCGGACAGCGTCTTGCCCTCGCCGGTGGCCATCTCGACCACGTCGCCGGCCAGCATCCGTAGCGCGGCTTGCAGCTGTACATCAAAGGGACGGAGGGCGGTCGTCCTTTCGGCTGCCTCACGAGCGATGGCCAGGAACTGGGGTATGTCGGCGGAGTCGGCCAGGTCGTCGAGATTGAGTGCACGGGCCGCCTTGCGCAGCTGTTCGTCGTCGAGCTCGGCTACCTTCGCGTCGAACTCGGCAGATTCATCAACCAGGACCGTCGACTGCGTCTGGTCCTTCTGCGCGCTTGCGCCGAGTAGCTTCCAGAACCGGTTGGACAGCCTTCCCGTGTTGGGATTCGCGGGGGTCTTCGAAGATTTGCGAGCCACACGTTTACGGTACGCGGCACTGGTCGGACACCAACCTGTAGGCCGAGCGACGGCGTGCCCACTCCGGTTCAACGGGGTGCTGCCGACGGCAAGGCGCGCTGCCGCGGTACCTTGCCCGGATGGATTTGTTCACCCCCACTCTCGATTGGAACGGCGAGGTCTGGACCTCGCTGTGGTGGATCGCCCAAGGCTGGGGGTACGCGGCGGTGGCCACCCTCGTGGCCCTGGTGCTGATCGCTCGCTTCACGGTCTGGGGTCGGCAGTTCTGGCGTGTCACCCACGGCTACTTCACCGGTCCCCAAAGTGTGGTCGTGTGGCTGTGGCTGGCGGGCATTCTGTTGCTGGTCATCGC
>JBMYXJ010000502.1:0-2875 GCA_049608285.1 Mycobacterium sp.
CGGCTGCATGTGACCGCACTGCAGGTGCGGTGATGTGGGAACACCCACGTAGACTCGACAATCGGTCTTTGACTCAATTGGACTTTGACGTCGGCGAAAGAGGTAGTACAGGTATGAGCGGCCATTCCAAGTGGGCCACCACCAAGCACAAAAAGGCCGTCGTCGATGCGCGCCGCGGCAAGATGTTCGCAAAGCTCGTCAAGAACGTGGAGGTGGCTGCGCGTGTGGGCGGCGGGGATCCGGCCGGTAACCCCACCCTGTACGACGCGATCCAGAAGGCCAAGAAGAGCTCGGTTCCCAACGACAATATCGAGCGCGCCCGAAAGCGCGGCAGCGGCGAAGAGGCCGGTGGTGCGGATTGGCAGAACATCACCTATGAGGGCTACGGCCCCAATGGCGTCGCAGTGCTCATCGAGTGCCTCACTGACAACCGCAATCGCGCCGCCAGCGAGGTTCGCATCGCGATGACGCGCAACGGCGGCAATATGGCCGACCCAGGTTCGGTGGCTTATCTGTTCACCCGCAAGGGCGTGGTGACGCTGGAGAAGAACAGCCTCACCGAGGATGACCTGCTTTCCGCGGTGTTGGATGCCGGCGCCGAAGATGTCAACGATCTTGGAGACAGCTTCGAAATCATCTCGGAGTCAACGGATCTAGTGGCGGTGAGGACGGCCCTGCAGGACGCAGGTATCGACTACGATTCCGCCGATGCCAGCTTCCAGCCGTCGGTCACGGTGCCCGTGGACCTCGACGGCGCCCGGAAGGTGCTCAAGCTTGTCGACGCACTCGAGGACAGCGACGACGTGCAGGACGTCTACACCAACATCGACATACCGGACGACGTCGCGGCTCAGCTCGACCAGGACTGATTAACCGGGCGGGCCCGGCCTGACTGGGCGTGCCCCGACGGACGCGCGGCCGGCTAGAGGTCGGGCCGTCGACGCAGACCGGCCTGGAAGTGGGCGTGTCCCTGCGCTGGCAGATGGGCCACAGACGCTAAGCTCTCGAACAAATGTTCTGACGAAGGGGCTGGCGTGCGGGTGATGGGAGTCGACCCGGGGCTGACGCGGTGCGGGCTCTCGGTCATCCAGAGTGGTCAAGGCCGTCAGGTCATCGCCCTGGACGTCGACGTGGTGCGCACTCCTGCCGAACAGCCCCTGGCGCACCGACTGCTCGCCATCAGCGCTGCTGTCGAACACTGGATGGACACCCACGAGCCTGACGTCATCGCGATCGAGCGAGTGTTCTCCCACCAGAACGCCTCCACCGCGGTGGGCACCGCGCAGGCTGCCGGCGTGATCGCGTTGTGCGCGGCCCGGCGTGACATCGATGTGCACTTTCATACCCCCAGTGAGGTCAAGGCCGCCGTCACAGGCAATGGACGCGCCGACAAGTCGCAGGTCACCGAGATGGTCACGAAGATCCTCACCCTGCAACAGAAACCGACGCCCGCTGACGCCGCCGACGCGCTGGCACTGGCAATTTGTCACTGTTGGCGGGCGCCGATGATCGCCCGGATGGCCGAGGCGGAGGCCAGGGCAGCTGATCAGCGGCGCAAGTATCAGGCTACCCTCAAGGCGCAGGTGAAGGCGGCGAAGACCGGCTCCAACTCGCAGCCCGGCCGGGTGGTACGGAGCGCGACATGATCGCTGCCGTCCGGGGTGAAGTGCTCGACATCGCACTTGACCACGCGGTCATCGATGCCGCCGGTGTCGGCTACAAAGTGATGGCGACCCCCGCGACGTTGGCGACTCTGCGTCGCGGTGCTGAGGCGCGGCTGATCACCGCGATGATCGTGCGCGAGGACTCGATGACCCTGTACGGGTTCGCCGATGCCGACGCCCGCAACTTGTTTCTCACCCTCATCGGAGTCAGCGGGATCGGGCCGAGCATCGCATTGGGCGCGCTGGCGATGTATGACGGTCCGACGCTGCGTCAGGCCATCGGCGAGGGCGATCTCACCGCATTGACGCGAATTCCCAAGGTAGGCAAGAAAACCGCCGAGCTGCTGGCGCTGACGTTGCGGGACAAGGTGGGAGCGGTGACTTCTTCGGCGGGCTCTGCCGGGGCCGGTGGGCACACCGTGCGCGCCCCTGTCGTCGAAGCGCTCGTCGGGCTCGGATTCGCGGTCAAGCAGGCCGAGGAGGCCACCGACAAGGTGCTTGCCGATGACCCTGATGCCAACCAGGCGAGCGCCCTGCGCGCCGCGCTGTCCATGCTGGGTAGGAAGTAATGGGCCGATTCGATGATCCCGACCAGCAGGAGGGCGAGCAGCGCGAGGTCACGCCCGCGCTGACAGTGGGCGAGGGCGATATCGACGCGAGCTTGCGGCCACGATCACTAGGGGAGTTCATCGGCCAGCCTCGCGTTCGTGAGCAGCTGCAGTTGGTGCTCGAAGGAGCCAAGAACCGTGGCGGTGCCCCGGACCACATCCTGCTGTCGGGCCCCCCTGGTCTGGGTAAGACATCGCTGGCGATGATCATTGCCGCCGAGTTGGGAACCTCGCTGCGCCTCACCTCCGGCCCTGCCCTGGAGCGTGCCGGGGACCTCGCCGCGATGTTGTCCAACCTCGTCGAGCATGACGTGTTGTTCATCGACGAGATCCATCGGATCGCCCGCCCCGCCGAGGAGATGCTCTATCTGGCGATGGAGGATTTCCGTGTCGACGTCGTCGTCGGCAAGGGGCCTGGCGCCACGTCGATTCCGCTGGAGGTCGCGCCCTTCACACTGGTCGGTGCGACCACCCGGTCGGGCGCCTTGACAGGCCCGTTGCGTGACCGGTTCGGATTCACCGCGCACATGGACTTCTACGAACCCGCCGAACTGGAACGGGTGCTGGCCCGCTCGGCGGGCATCCTCGGCATCGAGTTGGGCT
>JBMYXJ010000503.1:0-2873 GCA_049608285.1 Mycobacterium sp.
CGGTAGAGACGGTGACTGAGACGGCGGTGGCGACGGCTTCGAGCATAGAGCCCGCGATTGCCGAGGCAGGTGACGACGAGGAGAGCTCGTTGGAGTCTGGCAGCGTGGTATCAAAGCGTGTGTCGGTGCTGACGGAGCAGCTGAGCGCCAGAATGCCCGACGAGCACGTCACCCAACGGCAGCTGCGGAACCGCTCCTGGTGGGATGGCCCGGATATCTACATCGTCGTGGACGACTACGACCTGGTCGCAGGCGCCACGGCGAATCCCCTGACACCGATCGCCGACTACCTGCCGCACGCCAAGGATCTGGGTCTGCATGTCATCGTGGCGCGGCGTTCGGGTGGTGCAGCTCGGGCGATGTTCGACCCGGTTCTGGCGCGCCTGCGCGACATGGGTTGCTCCGGGCTGATGATGAGCGCCGCCCCCGACGAGGGTGTGCTGCTCGGCGCCACCCGACCCGCTCCGTTCCCGCCGGGGCGCGGCACCCTGATTGTTCGGGGAAAGCCTGAGGAATTGCTCCAGCTCGGCTGGGTCGATCCGCCGTGAACACCGCCGTGGTCGAGGTCGGCCCCCAGGCCGTCCGTGGCCCTGAGTCCGTTGCGCGGGAACAGAGTTCGGTCGCCATCGAGTGCATCGACGATAGGTTCGCGTTGCTCGAGGGTCGGCTGGCTGAGGTGCGCCAGTTGTGGAGCGATCTACTTGAAGCGGCCGCCGGCGAGTGCGGACAGACCCTGGTGCTGGTCTTCCCGACCTGGTGGTCGCCGGCTCGAGTCGAGCTCGTCACCGATGCCGCCAGCGGCCTTGCCCCCGAAGTCCATGTTGTGCAACGGGCGTCGGTTCTGAGCGCACGAGGCGCAGTCACGGTGGCGGAGCTCTCCGAGGAGTTTCTCGTAATTGCAGCACCGGACGCCGAGGCCAAGGTGTTTTTGCGCAGTGACCCCGAGGCCGCCGGGCTCCTTACGACGGCGACCGAGGCCCTAATCGACGTACCGGCCGGGGTCTCACCCCTCACGCCCGCGCTCACGGCGCGGTTGCGGGCAGTCGGAATCCCGGCGACTTTGAGCGATCGAGAAGCCATAGTACGTGCGGTAGGTAGGGATTTGGCGCACCGGCAATCATCGGTGCGGCCCGATGACCAACCACATTCCCGGCGCCGGGCTGCCGCCGTCTTTGTCGGGGCCATGATGTCGTTGGCGGTGATCGGCGTTGGTTGGGCGGCGCAGATGTTCGGGGAACCGCGGCCCGCTGATACATCGACGGTGCTCCTCGTAGAAGGCCGTGTGGCGGTCCATGTGCCCGCCCATTGGACTGTGGAGCACATCACGGCCGGTCCCGGGTCAGCGCGCTTGCGGGTGTCCGCGCGAGCCGGTGAGCCGGCTGCGCTGCACGTCACCCAGTCTGCCGGCGAAGCCTCGACCACGATCGCAGAGGTCGCCGAAACATTGAAGCGCGCCCTCAAATCTGAAAGGCCGGGAGTATTTCGGGACCTGGACCCCAACGGCAGCGTCGGGGGGAGGCCTGCGGTCACGTATCGGGAGCTGCGTGCTGCCAGCGAGACCAGTTGGGCGGTGGTGGTCGATGGCGCAACCCGCGTCGCCATCGGCTGTCAGAGCCCACCGGGACACCCAGAGGCCATCCGCGACGCGTGCGTGCGCGCCGTCCAAACTGCTCACGTGCTTCGGTGAAGACAGCTGTGGTGGGGGCGGATTGTCTTCAGGGGCTGTCCTCTGTGGAACCGAATCGGCAGCCGGCGCGTCCAAGCTTCTGTATCGCTTCTGCCGAAACGAAAGGATCGCGATGACGACCTATCCTGGCAACCCGGGTTCCACACTCGCCACCGACTTTGACCTCATGCTCTCGGTCGCGGGCAAGACCGATGCCCGCAATGACGAGATCCGGGCGTTGCTGCAGTCGTTCATCGGCAAGATGACCAATGTGCCGCCCTCGGTATGGGACGGGGTGGCCGCCGCCCGCTTCCGAGACGTCGTTGAGCGCTGGAATGCCGAGTCGCTCAAACTAGATGCCGCTTTGCAACGCATCGCAGAGACGATCAGGGCCAACGAACGCACCCTGCGCGAGGCCGCCGACAGTCACTCGCAGCGCATCAGCTCCGTCGCTGACAACCTCTGAGGAGCCTGCTTCATGAACCCCACCTTGTCCTACGATTTCGGCGAGATTGAACATACGATCCGATTCGAGATCCATTCCACGTCAACGCGGCTCAATGCTGCGCTCGACGATCTTCGTGCCCAGATCGCCCCTTTGCAGGCGACATGGACACGCGAGGCCGCCGGCGCCTACCGCGTCGAGCAGGCTCGCTGGGAGCAGGCTGCTGTGGCACTTAACGACATCTTGTTCAGCCTGGGCAACGCAGTACGCGATGGCGCCGACGAGATCGCCGGCGTTGACCGCAGTGCCGCCAACGCCTGGGGGATGTGAGGACCGCCTGCCAGACTCTGTGCGGCCCCCGGGAGGAGGGGAGCCGATCGGGGGCCGCACAGTACATCCCGAGTCCGCCTTGAGCTATGGCTGCACCAGCGGCCAAGCCCGAGCTGTGCCGTACGAGATGGAGCCGCACGAGTTGCGCGGGCACAGCCCGGGGCGGAGCCGATGCGGTGACAGCACCGGCGAGTCGGCATCCACTAACGTGTCCGCAGTGACCCGGCAGCGCCGCAACGACCTGGCAGCGCCGCAACGACCTGGCAGCGCCGCAACGACCTGGCAGCGCCGCCAGGACCCGGCAGCGCCGCTAGCGGGGAATGCGCCGATGTTCATCGATGTTGGCGAGTCCGGCGAACGAGCCGACTGTGGCGTACCGGTCAACCGGCGTAGCTTGAATGACGAACACACCGCGAGCAGGAGACTCACCAT
>JBMYXJ010000504.1:0-2860 GCA_049608285.1 Mycobacterium sp.
TGTGGGGCGGCGAGAGTGACACCGGGTGTTGCTCGGTCTCCGACACCGATGACGCCCGCCGGGTCAGCCAGCAGCTCGGAATCGATCACCACGTCTTCAACTTCTCCGCCGAGTTCGACACCCACGTCGTGGAGCCGTACGTGGCCGCCCACCAGCAGGGGCTGACGCCCAACCCCTGCATCGAGTGCAACCGGCATCTCAAGTTCGACCGCCTCCTGCGGCGAGCCGACGAGCTGGGCATCGAGCAGGTCGCGAGCCAGCCGGGCGCACCAGCGTGAGGCGCGAGGGACGCCGGCACCAGCGCCCGACAAAGCCGGCTGAAACGACAAAATCCACGAAATCGGCGAAAGCGCAAACGGCGTCAACCCAGGAGCGTTCGGCGCGGTCGCGGCGCAGTCGTCAGGCGGCACCGCAGAGCGGTCTGGGTAGCGCATCGTTCGTATTCCGGCACCGCGCAGGCAATGCCGCGGTTTTCTTGTTACTGGTTGTGGCGGCTGCCCAGTTGTTCACCCTTCAGGTGCCACGCGCGGAAAGACTACGCGCGGAGGCGGCCGGCCAGCTGAAGGTCACTGATATCGACGCTGCGTTGCGCGGCGCAATAGTTGACCGCCGCGGCGACAAACTGGCATTCACCATCGAGTCCCGCGCCCTGACGTTCCAACCGGTCAAGGTGCGCGAGCAGTTGGAGGAGGCCAGTGCACAGGGCTCGCGCGCTGTGAACCCAGATCGGCGGCTGCTCGACATCGCCGCGGAGGTGGCCACCCGGCTGGGCAATAAGCCAGACAGCGCCACGGTGCTCAAGAAGCTACGTAGCAACGAAACTTTCGTGTATCTCGCTCGGGCAGTGGACCCGGCGATCGCCGACGCCATCACCACCAAGTTCCCCGAAGTCGGCTCGGAGCGTCAGGACCTGCGGCAGTATCCCGGTGGGGTGCTGGCGGCCAACATTGTCGGAGGCATCGACTGGGACGGTCATGGTCTGCTTGGCCTGGAGGACTCGTTGGATGCGGTGCTGGCCGGCACCGACGGCTCGGTGACCTACGACCGCGGCTCTGACGGTGTAGTCATCCCAGGTAGTTATCGAAATCGCCACGACGCGGTGGACGGGTCGACGGTGATGCTGACCATCGATGACGATATCCAGTTCTACGTGCAGCAACAGGTTCAGTTAGCCAAGGATGTGTCCGGTGCGCAGAACGCCTCGGCGGTGGTATTGGACGCCAAGACCGGCGAGGTGTTGGCGATGTCGAACGACAACACCTTCGACCCCAGCCAGGACCTCAGCCGGCAGCAGGATCGCGAATTAGGCAACCCGTCTGTCTCATCGCCCTTCGAACCGGGTTCGGTAAACAAGATCGTCACTGCGGCGTCGGTCATCGAGTACGGCTTGTCCAACCCCGATGAGGTGCTGCAGGTCCCGGGCTCGATCCGGATGGGTGGAGTCACTGTCGGTGATTCTTGGGACCACGGGGTCATGCCCTACACGACGACGGGAGTGTTTGGAAAATCCTCGAACGTGGGCACGCTGATGCTTGCGAAGCGCATCGGACCTGAACGCTACGCTGAGATGTTGCGCAAGTTCGGTCTTGGCCAGCGCACCGGAGTCGGACTACCTGGTGAGAGCGCCGGGCTGCTGCCCCCGATCGACCAGTGGTCGGGCAGCACTTTTTCTAACCTGCCCATCGGACAGGGTCTTTCGATGACCCTGCTGCAGATGGCCGGCATGTACCAAACCATCGCCAACGACGGTGTGCGGATCAGGCCGCGCATCATCCAGGCGACGGTCGCGCCGGACGGCACCCGCTTGGAGGAACCCCGGCCCGACGGTGTTCGGGTGGTTTCGGCGGCGACTGCCCGCACTGTGCGCGATATGTTCCGCTCGGTTGTGCAGCGCGATCCGCACGGCATCCAGCAGGGAACCGGCCCGCAGGCCTCGGTCGAGGGGTACCAGATTGCCGGCAAGACCGGCACTGCGCAGAAGATCAATCCAGCCTGTGGCTGCTACTACGACGAGGTCTACTGGATTACCTTCGCCGGAATGGCGCCGGCTGACGATCCGCGCTATGTCGTCGCAGTGATGATCGACGCACCGCATCGCGCCGCCGACGGCTCGCCCGGGTCGTCGGCCGCGCCGCTGTTCCACAACATCTCGTCCTGGCTGTTGCATCGGGAGAACGTCCCGTTGTCGGCGGATCCGGGCGCGCCGCTGATTCTTCAGGCTGATTGAGCCGATCGCCGAGGCCGGTACAGTGTCAAGGCCATGAGTCTGCGCCCCTCCCATCCCGTCGGTCTGCCGCTTGCCGCTGTCGCCGATCTAGTTGCCGGGGTGTCGGTGGAGTCTCCAGTCGGACTTTGGCCGTCCGACGTCCGGCTCACCGGTGTCACCCTGCGGGGCCAGAATGCCGAAGTTGGAGACCTGTTCGCGGCGCTACCGGGGGCGGCGGCGCACGGTGCTCAGTACGCAGCTGACGCAGTGGCACGCGGCGCGGTTGCGGTGCTGACCGACCCTGCAGGCCTCGCCGAGTTCGGCGGCACGCTCGGCGTGCCCGTCCTGGTGCACCCCACGCCGCGGGCCGTCCTAGGCGCTGTGGCGTCCGCTGTATACGGAAATCCGTCGGAGCGCCTGCGTGTCATCGGGGTAACCGGTACCTCTGGGAAGACCACAACGACCTATCTCGTTGAGGCCGGCCTTCGTTCGGCCGGCCGGGTGGCCGGGCTGATTGGCACCGTTGGTGTGTGCATCGACGGACGCGGGCAGCCCAGCGGGCTGACGACCCCGGAAGCGCCGCAATTACAGGCGATGCTGGCGGTCATGGTTGAGCAGGGCGTGGACACGGTGGTGATGGAGGTCTCCAGCCAT
>JBMYXJ010000505.1:0-2860 GCA_049608285.1 Mycobacterium sp.
CTTCGTAACGGCAGGATCCGATAACGCAAACCACGGCAACTCCTCGACGATCGGAGTGTCCCAGCTGATCGCGCCCGCGCCGACCTGATGGGCTACTACCGTCGCGCCCAAAGGCTTGGACAGCGACGCCAGCTGAAAGACGGTATCGGGGTCGACCTGGTTGCCCGGATCGTCGGCCCCTCGGCTGTTCTTGACCCCGAAACCCTTGGCATAGACGGTTTCTTCGCCGTGCACGACGGCAACGGCCATACCGGGGATTCCGGATTTAGCCATGAGGTCTTCGGCCATGTCGTCAAGTTCGGCGACCGCGTTCTTGACGGCATTCTCAGGCAGCGGCAGCGCCGGCACTAGGCGTGGAGAAGCCTGCGAGGACTGGCCCGCAGAGGGGGTCGGGACATCGGCAGAGTCGGCAATGTCGGCATTGTCGGCACCGCACCCGGCGAGCACGACGGTTATCAGGGCAAGCGCGACCCCTCGCACCGATGGATTCATGGTCAGCACCGTAACGCGGCGGGCCGTCCTACAGCCGCCACCACGGGTCAAGTGTCGACGCAGTGGCATCCTGCCCGCCCAGGACCCGCTCGCCCGGAATCGGTACCGAGATGCGTACCCGTTCTGCCTTGGCGGCGGCGACGAGGCGCTCGGCCGGCTCCGCCCACGGGTGCGGCGCCAGCCGGAACGTGGCCCAGTGGATCGGCATCATCAGGCTGCGGTCAGCGTCGGCCAGATCGAGATGAGCGCGCACTGCGTCCTCGGGATTCATATGAATATCGGCGAACGCTGGATGGTAGGCGCCGATCGGTAGCAGTGTCAGATCGAACGGGCCGTATTTGGCACCGATGTCAGCGAAGCTCTTGGTGTACCCGGTGTCTCCACCGAAGAACGCACTATGCGTCGGTCCGGCGATCACCCACGACGCCCACAGGGTGGAGTCACGGGCGAACAACCGGCCGGAGAAGTGGCGTGCGGGCGTGCAGACCAGCGTCAACTCACCGATCCGGTGGCTCTCGTTCCAGTCCAGCTCGACGATCCGACTTTCGGGGAATCCCCACCTGCGCAGATGGGCACCGACTCCCAGCGGCACGACCAACGGTGCACGCTGGGTGCGAGCCAGGGCGATGATCGTGTCGATGTCAAGGTGGTCATAGTGGTCGTGGCTGATCACCACCGCGTCCACCGCGGGTAGCGCCTCGAGCGTCACCGGCACCTCATGCATCCGCTGCGGACCCACCGACCGCGAGGGCGAGCAGCGCTGACTCCAGACCGGATCGGTCAGCACCCGGTATCCGTCGATCTCGATCAGCGCGCTGGAGTGGCCGTACCAGCTGGCTGCGGCTGAGGATGGCTCGCTATCCGCCTGAGGCTTTTCCGCCAACGGGATCGGACCCGCAGGCTTTCCGAGCGAGCCCGCATTGGCCAGATCCCGCAGCAGTGTGCGCTGCAGTTCACCATCCATTCTGATACCCGACGGTGCCTCCAGATTGGTGAAGACGCCATTGCGGTAGCGCGGCGAACGGCTGGCCACCGCTGCGATCTCAGCAGGGGTTGCGCCCAGGGCCGTCGACGTGCCCTGCAACGCCCTAAGCGCCCATCCGGCAGCCACCAACGAGGCGGTTCCAAAACCGAAACGCACCGCTGCCTTCACCACCATCAGCCGCCCTGAAACCTGGGGTTGCGCTTCTCGATGCGCGCCACCTGCGCCTCGATCACGTCCTGACTGGCCCAGGCGCGCTCGTAAAGTTGTTGGTGCGCTGGCCAGGGGTCCTCGTAGGCGCCGTCGTCGTTGAGCACGCGTTTGGCGTGCTGCATCGCCAGCGGTGCGAACCCGGCTAGCTCCTGCGCCCAGGTCTGGGCGTCGGCCAGCGTGCCGATCCTGTTGGCCATACCGGTCTGCAGGGCGACCTCCGAGGTGAGCCGCTCGGCCGCCAACAGCATGCCCCGCGCCCGGCCTGCCCCTACCAGAGATGTCAGCCTGCGAATGCTCCAGTTATCCAGTGCAAGGCCGTATTTCGCGACGGGAAATTGAAAATAGGCCTCTGGTGCCAGAACGCGCAGATCGCAGATCATCGACAGGATGACGCCGGCGCCGATCGCCGGGCCGTTGATCGCGCCAATGACCGGGATGGGCGCCGAGTCAATCGCCAAGTTCAGCGCCTTGGCCTTGTCGGGCAGCTCCTCGGCCACACCCGCGGGGTCGGTTAAGTCCGCACCCGAGCTGAAAACGTGGCCCTGCCCGGTAAGCACGATCACGCGGACATCTTCGGCAGCGGCCTGCTCGACCGCCAACCGCAAAGCGTCCACGAGCCCGACGTTGAGCGCGTTGCGCCGCTCGGGACGCTGCATCTCCAGCGTCATCACGTGGCCGTCTCGGGTGACTCCAATCATGGGTCCACCCTATTAGCCTTTCCCTGTGAGCCGAATCGGAGCCCTGGCGCTGCGAGATGCGCTGCTCGACGACGGGTCGTTCCTCAGCTGGGACCGACCACCACTGGACGTCGCGAGCTCCGAGGCGTACCGCAGGGAACTGGCCGATGCCACCGCCGCGACCGGCCTCGACGAGGCCGTGGTGACTGGTCAGGGCCAGGTCTTCGGCCGCCCCGTGGCCCTGGTGGCCTGCGAGTTCGACTTCCTGGGCGGGTCGATAGGGGTGGCCGCGGCTGAACGGATCATCGCGGCCGTTCAGCGGGCTACCGTCGAGAGGCTGCCGCTGGTGGCTTCGCCAAGTTCGGGCGGCACCCGGATGCAGGAAGGCACCGTGGCATTCCTGCAGATGGTCAAGATCACTGCCGCCGTCGAACTGCACAAGCAGGCGCATCTGCCCTATCTCGTTTACCTGCGTCACCCCACCACCGGTGGAGTA
>JBMYXJ010000506.1:0-2860 GCA_049608285.1 Mycobacterium sp.
AGCGGGAACGCGGGGACAGGGTGATACCGGCCGACCACTCTAAGTGCAGGCGCCGAAACACCACCTCCCGTGGCGCCAAAGAAGACGAAAGGGTCGACGTCGATCTCCACGCGGTAGGTGGAACCGCCGGCAACGTCGAAACCGACGAACTCGACGTCGAGGTGATTCACCGGGCTGCACGATGGGTGCCCCGGCTGGTTCGCCGAAGCGGTAGATATCAGCATTACGATGCTGATCAGGATCGGAACGAGTGACTTCAGAGACATGACTTCCCTCCCATGGGACGAACTCTTACAAAGATGGCAGAAGATCTGGCCCAAGCTGCTTGGCGGTCACCGATCGCGCGACTCGCGCTCCGCCCGAAGCTCCGAACGCAATTCACTGATCGTGTCCTCGAGTCGATCGATGTGGGACTCCATGACGTTCTGGTGAGACTCGAACATCTCACGAATCAAGACCATCTCGTCTCGAGAAACGGCGCCCTGGTGAGGGGACCCAGCGTGGGCCTCAATCATTCCCCACATGGCGCCGAGTCCGAGGAGAAGGGCCGTAGCGACGCCCGCTACGATTGGCCACAGCTTCGATCCGTTGGTCGCCGTCATCGCAGCAGGTCCCGCATCTGCTGCGTCGTCCGCAGCCACCGCGCGCGCTGTGCCTCGCTGATGGCGCCGTCGGCACCGACGTAGGCATCATGCCGGTCAGCGACCTCCTCGAGATCGGCGCGAACCGCCTCGATGGGCACGTAATCCTGTCCGGACGAGAACGCCCCCATGAGACCCGCGGACTGCGCCAGGTATCGCGACTGCTCCGTCTGCGAGATCGTCGCGTCAGCGGCGACGTAGACGTCGTGGCGCTCGGTGGCGAGCTCCAAGGCCGGCGCCACATTGCTGACCTGGAGTTCCGCTGTCGTCCCGCAGCAGGTAAAGAAGGACGCGAACAAGACGATGCCGATGATCGTGGCCTTCATGCTTCGGTCCCTCCGGCGGTGCCGGCGGCGGGATCGCCTCCGGTCAATGCCTTGGTTGCTTCCCCGAGCCCGATGGTGAGGGCGCTGGCCGCCGTCGAGGTGAGCGTCGCGAGGACGTTGCCCTTGACCCGAGCGGCGTTGAGTCGATGGCGCTCGGCGAGCAGCAGCCCCTGAGCCTCGATCTCATCGAGCGCGGCGTCGTCGCCGGCCGAGATGGCCGCCGCGAGATCTTGCGCCATTGGCTGGGCATACGCGTTGGCCTGCTCGGTGGTGACCTCGAGAGTCGAGAGGATGCCTTCGCGTAGCGTCCCTTCGAGCTGATCCACGAGTCCCGAAAGGCTCGGTTGTGGTGTTGGTGTCGTTTCACTCACGGTCGTCGTCTCCTTCTTCTGTATCAGCGACCGTCGCGGCCGCCTCCTGCTGCTGTTTGGCCAAGCTATCGTTGAGCGCATCGGCCAGAGATCGGTCGTCCTGCATGTCGTGGTCTCCTATGCTGCTGCCACGGGGATGAGTCCATTGGGGAGTCGCAGGTCGGCCGGCGAGAACATCCCGCGCGGAGCGGGACGCAGGATGGTGCGGCAGCGCCAGTGGTATGGCGGGATTCGGCCGCCGCCGAAGAATTCGCGCATTGCCTGGTCACTGACCCGACGAGGCCGGTCCCGCCGATCCTGTGGAGCCGCGCCGAATCGCTGTCGAAATCGATGGACCCTGTCGTCAACGCTTCCAGTCTCGCCGAAGAAGTCGAACGAGATCGGCACCGCTTTATGTCCGGCATCACGAAGCACAGCGAATCGATGTCGTCCGTCGACGAAGCCATCGAAGTTGCCGTTCGCGTCGACGATTCCCAATGACTGCTGGATCGGTTCGCCCGTCCGCAGGAAGCGCTTGAATTCGTCACGACGACCACCGATACCGACGTCGTTCGGACCGATGTAGGTCGACTCCTTCGAGAATTCCGAATCGATCTTCGAGACGTCGACCCAGACCGTTCGATAGCTGTCGTCGTTGGCGCGTGGATGAGGCACGAACGAGAGCTTTTTCGCGTCGCCCTCCGCTTCATCTGCCGCCTTGAATTCCCGACGGCCGACGAAGGGGGTTGACCTGATCGCCGCGTCTCGGTCGCCCTCGCGGACGGCCTGCTCGTGGCGGGAGAACCGGCTGATGGCGGTCGAGAGCTTCACGGGACGGCCATGGACCCAACGACAGAACGACGTCGTTCTCACGTCGGGGCCAGATGGCGGGTTGTTGAATGCCACCATGAACTGCACACCGGCGGCCTTGGTGGAGAGCATCACACCGACTGAATATTGCCGGTATGCCCAGGCATCGACGATGGCGTTGGTGAGGGCGTTGCCCCGGTCTCTGAGGGTGGAACGGACGGCATCCAACCACTCGTCCCGGTCGTTGGCCGTGAGATGACCCCAGCGCTTGTCGCGCGCTTTGCGATACGTCTCGGCCTGCCGTTCCTCTGAGATGGCGTCGGAGAGTTCTTTGCGCTCATCGGCGGTCAGGTCGCGCCGGGTCTGCTCGCCCTCGAGATCCTGACGACGGCGCCGGAGATCCTTCAGGCGCTTCTCATCGGCCTGTCGGTCGGCCTTGGTTCGCCGAGCCTCATCGGATTCCGTGAGCTGCCGTGCGAGCCGCTCCAATCGCGCCGACATCAAGTCGCCATCGATGCGAGCTCGCGACAGGAACCGAATCTGATCAGCGGCACTTTGGGCCGCATTCATGATCGTGGGCCCGCGCAGCGCCAGACGCTGCCTCAGGCCGGAGTCCCGAACGCCAGCCACGATCAGCCGTCGCGACGACTCCCGCCATTGCCGTTGGATCCGGGGTGACGGAGTCCGGTCAGAGAGCCGGCGGATGATCACCAGCACGGCCGCAATGGCAGCG
>JBMYXJ010000507.1:0-2851 GCA_049608285.1 Mycobacterium sp.
GCAGGCGGGCAGGCGGGCAGGCGGGCAGGCGGGCAGGCGGGCAGGCGGGCAGGCGGGCAGGCGTAGGTAACGAGCCTCTACCATCAGAGCGTGCCCGCCGGACGACTCTTGCCCAGGCTCTTTTACGGGCTCGTCGACCTGTTTCCCGAACCCAGCCTGCGCGTTCAGCGCATCATCGCCGCCGCCGTGATCTTGACCCAGGCCGGCATCGCGGTCACCGGGGCGATCGTCCGTGTCACCGCGTCCGGACTGGGTTGCCCCACCTGGCCGCAATGCTTCCCGGGCAGCTTTACCCCGGTGCCCGTCGCCGAAGTACATCTGATTCATCAGGCCGTCGAGTTCGGCAATCGGCTGCTGACATTCCTCGTCGTACTCACCGCCGCGGCGGTGGTTATCGCCGTCACCCGCGCTCGGCGCCGGCGTGAGGTGCTGATCTACGCATGGTTGATGCCGGCCTCGACGGTGGCGCAGGCCGTGATGGGCGGCATCACCGTGTTGACCGGGTTGCTGTGGTGGACGGTAGCCATCCATCTCTTGGCGTCGATGACGATGGTCTGGGTCGCGGTGCTGCTTTTCGTGAAGATCGGCGAACCCGACGGAAACGACGGAGCCGTGGCAGTCATACCGCGCGTTCCGAAGCCACTTCGCCAGCTAACCCTTCTCAGCGCTCTGGCATTGTCGGCGGTGCTGGTGACGGGAACTCTGGTGACCGGCGCGGGCCCGCATGCCGGCGACAAGGGCGTCGAGGAGGCGGTGCCCCGGTTGCAGGTGGAGATCACCTCCTTGGTGCACATGCACTCGTCGCTGCTGGTGGCCTATCTTTCGCTGCTGGTCGGCTTGGGGTTCGGGCTCCTGGCTGTGCGCGCACCCAGGGTGGTTCTGGCCCGTCTGGGTGCACTGCTGGCGTTGGTGGTGACCCAGGGGGCGCTCGGGACGGTGCAGTTCTTCACCGGCGTACCCGCGGCGCTGGTAGTCCTGCACGTGGCGGGCGCGGCCGCCTGCACAGCGGCTACCGCGGCGCTATGGGCCTCCATGCGAGAGCGGGGGCCCTCGATGAGCGAGCGGGCCGAGCCCGAACTCGTGCAGCGCTGACTCGACTGCGAGGGCGAACCGGCGCTGCTGACGCCGACGTGTCGCCGGGTCGAGCTGCCGCCAGCCCAGAGACGGTTCCACGAGCTCCAACTCAAGCAGAGTTGGCGCATCGGCACCGCCGAGCACATCGACGCGGGCGTACAGCAGGTCGGCTGGCCTGACATCAAGGTGGACAGCCGCAGCGTCAAGTGCCGCGTGGCCCACATCCCAGAGCTCGAAGTCCGGTTCGGCAGGCTCAAGCAGCTCCTCGGCGTAGGACCCCGACGCGTCGAACTCCGGCGCACTTCCTGGAGGCGGCAGCAGGGGGCCTTTGGTGAACGCGTGCGACTGCTCGCCTCGGATGAACACCAACGCGGTCTCGCCGTCGTGCACACGCCGATCATAAGGTTGGACGAGGACAGTCCGACCGCGCGCCTGCAGCGCAGCGGCGTGCGCAACAGCCTCCGCAGCGTCCGAGAACCGCAGCGCGCCAACCGAACCCGCACCCACCGCCGGTTTGACGACAACTTCACCAGCAGGGACGCTCACTCGCTCCCCTGGCGCGAAGAAGGAGCTGGGAACCGTGGGCACGCCAGCCGCTACCAAATCGCCCAGATAACGCTTGTCGGTGTTCCAGGCGATGACCTTCGGCGAGTTCAGCAGCAGCGGCACCTCACCGGCCCAGGCGAGGAACTCATCGAGTCGGCCCGCGTAGTCCCACGTCGCCCGCAGAATCACCAGGTCGGCCTTCAGGGCGGCCGGGTCATCCCAGGACAACCAGCGGGCGTGCAGGCCGCGCCCGCGCAACGCCTGCACCAGACCTGCGTCGTCACCGTCACCGTCGGGCAGCGCGGGGCAACCGGCGAGCACGATCCGGGGATGGAAAACCTCTGGGCGGGCGAGTTTCATGGCTGGACTGACATTACCGAGGGAAACGACGCCGCCCAGCGGGCATGATGGCGCTATGTACGCCATCGAAGTCGCCGAGACCGGCGGTCCCGAGGTCCTTGCCTACGTCGAGAAGCCGCAGCCCACCCCCGGCCCCGGCCAGGTGCTGATCAGGGCTGAAGCGGTCGGAGTGAATTTCATCGACACCTACTTTCGCTCAGGTCTCTACCCTCGCGACGTACCGTTTGTCGTCGGTAGCGAGGTGTGCGGAACCATCGAGGCAGTCGGCGCCGACGTCGCGGCACTGACAGTGGGCGACCGAGTGGTGACCGCGCAGTCGCTGGGCGCATACGCCGAGTACTGCCTGGCCCCCGCTGATTTTGTTGCCTATGTGCCCGACGGGGTGACCGCAGAGGTGGCGGCCTCGGCACTGCTGAAAGGGATGACGGCGCACTATCTGGTCAAATCGACCTATCCGGTACAGCAGCGCGACACGGTGCTGGTGCATGCAGGGGCGGGCGGGGTCGGGCTGATCCTCACACAGTGGGCTTCCAGCCTCGCGGCCTCAGTGATCACCACCGTGTCGACCCCAGACAAAGCCGAGCTGTCCCGGCAGGCCGGCGCGGTGGCGGTGCTGGACTACCCGAGCCAGAACGAGGGGGGTGCGGCGCAGTTCGCTGACCGGATCCGTGAGCTGACCGACGGCAAGGGGGTTGCGGCCGCATACGACGGCGTGGGGGCCTCAACGTTCGAAGCCAGCCTGGCCAGCCTGGCCGTGCGAGGCACACTCGCGTTGTTCGGCGCAGCCAGCGGCCCGGTCCCTCCACTGGACCCGCAACGGCTCAACGCCGCCGGGTCAGTATTTCTGACCCGGCCAAACCTGGCGCATTAC
>JBMYXJ010000508.1:0-2849 GCA_049608285.1 Mycobacterium sp.
TCTGGAGGCCAACACGGTAACCAGCTATGGACCTCCCGCGTCACACCATCTGCGTTGGTTGGCCGCAGCGAACTGTCTGCTCGAACTCGACGAGGACACCTCCGACGTGGCCGCCGGCGAGCGAGTGCAGGTGTGGGACCTGCGCTAGCGGGCACAATCCCTGCTTGCCTGAGCCCCGCCGGACGACGTCTGCTCCTAAACGCGCCCGCTCAACAGGCGCCATCGTAGACTTGCTCCACGATGGCCAGACGCCCCGATCTGAGAACAGGCCCAGCGCGGCTGGTTGCCCTGGTTCGCTCTTCCGTTCCCCCAATGCACCCCGAAGGCCTGCCGTTCGTCGGCGTAAGCCTCGCGGTCGCAGCGGCGGGGCGCCGAAACCGCTGGCTGCGCGCCGCCGGGCTCGCCTCCGCGGCCGCCAACGCCGCATTCTTCAGGCACCCGCCGCGCAAGCCACCGACCCGGCCGGGTCTCGCCGTTGCACCCGCCGATGGGCTCGTCTGCCTGGTCGACGAAGAGATCCCACCCAGTGAACTCGGACTTTCGGCAACTCCGTTGCCACGTATCAGTATCTTTCTGTCCCTGCTGGACGCCCACGTACAACGGGCACCGATAGGTGGCGAGGTCATCACCGTCGCACATCGCCCCGGGTTGTTCCTCTCCGCCGATCTGGCTGCTGCCAGCGCAGACAACGAGCGCAACAGCATCGTCATCCGATCCTCGACCGGGGCTGAGGTCGTCGCAGTGCAGATCGCGGGCCTGCTCGCCCGCCGAATCGTCTGCAGCGTGCAAGCCGGCGACAGGGTCGCCATCGGTGACACCTACGGGTTGATCCGGTATGGCTCGCGGCTCGACACCTACCTGCCCGCTGGGTCCAACGTCCTGGTCGAAGTTGGGCAGCGGGCGCTGGCCGGCGAGACGGTGCTGGCCGAGCTGCCATGATCAAGCCCCGCAAGCACCGCATCAAAGCTCCCGTCATGAGCGTTCGAATCCTGCCCAGCGCGATGACTGTGGCCGCCATCTGTTTCGGGCTCAGCTCGGTCAAGTTTGCGCTGGAAGGCCGATCAACTGAGGCGATGGCTTTTCTGGCGATCGCCGCCATCCTTGACGCCCTCGACGGGCGCGTTGCCCGGGCACTGAAGGTTTCCTCGCGCATGGGCGCGGAGATCGACTCACTGGCTGACGCCGTGAACTTCGGTGTCGCACCGGCTTTCATCGTGTACGGCACACTGCTGTCCGACTCCCGGATCGGCTGGATCGTCGTGCTGTTGTACGCGGTGTGCATCGTGCTGCGGCTGGCGCGCTTCAACACCATGCTCAGCATCGACAAGCCCGACTACGAGAACAAGTACTTCGTCGGCATGCCCGCCCCCGCTGGGGCCATCGGAGCAATCGGACCGCTGGCCGCCAAAATGCAGTTCGGCGAAGGCTGGTGGACCTCCGAGCCCGCTGTCGTGATCTGGATGATCACCATCTCGCTGTTGGTGGTCAGCACCCTTCCGATGCGCAAGGTGCACACGTTCTCGGTGCCGCCCGCCATGGTCGCTCCGCTATTGGCGCTGCTGGCCATCGGCGTGGCCGCCGCGATCCTCTATGGCTACATCGTGATCCTGGTGATCATCGTCGCCTACGTCCTCCACATCCCGTTCGCCATCCGCACCCGGAGATTCCTTGCGGCACACCCGGAGGTGTGGGATGACAAGCCGCGTCAGCAGCGCGCCGCACGGCGAGCCATCCGCCGGGCCCAGCCACATCGCCGATCGATGATGAGACTCGGCCTGCGCAGACCGCCGAGGGGCTGAGGTGTCCGAGCTCGACCCGGGAAGTTCTCACGCTGCCCGCCCGGCCTCCGGCGTTCACCTAGCACTCACTGCCCGGCTCAACACATCGGCGCTGGACAACCGGCGCGGCGTAATCCGCCTTCATCCTGAAGCCATTGCCGCGCTGGGCATCCGAGAATGGGACGCGGTGTCCTTGACGGGTGCGCGCACCACCGCCGCCGTAGTCGGGGTCGCGCCCATCGGGACACCCACGGGCACCGCCTTGCTCGATGACGTAACACTGTCGAACGCGGGTCTGCGGGCGGACACGTCGGTGCTGGTGGCACCGGTCAGTGTGCAGGGCGCCCGATCCGTGTCACTGAGTGGCTCATCATTGGCCACCCAGTCGATCGCCGCGGCGACGCTGCGTCAGGCCTTGTTGGGCAAGGTGATGACCCGCGGGGACACTGTTTCACTATTACCCCGAGATCTCGGACCGGGCACGTCGACAACGGCGGCCAGCACAGCGCTGGCATCCTCGGTCGGCATCACCTGGACCTCGGAACTGCTGACCGTGACGGGCGTGGACCCCGCCGGACCTGTAAGCGTGCAACCTAATTCGCTGGTGAGTTGGGGGGCAAGTGAACCCCACGGCCCGAAGGTCCGCGGAGGCGATGCCGGGACTTCCCGCACCGATGAGCCGCCCGCGCTCCCAGTCACGCCGCCTGTTGCATTCGACGACCTCAAAGGTGCCCATATCCAGGCCGGCAAGCTGACCGAGTGGCTCAAGCTGGCGCTCGAAAACCGGTATGAGGCTGTGATTCCCAATACCGAGACATTCCTCGCTACAGTTGGCCGTCGCAAATTCGTTGCGCCCTTGTTTGAAACACTGATGGAACAGGGGGCGTGGGGCGAAACGATTGCGAAGCGCGTCTACGCCAAGACGCGGCCAAGCTATCACTCGGTGACGCAAGGCACGGTGGACGGGTTGGTTCTGAAGTAATGCGCTAGCGGTCGCCGACAAGGACAAATGGAGCCCACGCACTCGGGTGGGCCCAGGTGTCATCTGCGCTATCGGCCTGAGGATCATTG
>JBMYXJ010000509.1:0-2847 GCA_049608285.1 Mycobacterium sp.
TGATCGCTGCGATAGGCGTGCACGCGGGCGCTGGCCCCCGACTGCGCGAGCCCACGCAGCCATGCCGTAACCAGGACACACAGCGGCAGCTGCGCGGGAGGACGGCGGGCCGCTACTGCCGTGTCGGATAGCCCGACACGAACATCTGCCCCGTATCCGGCGAAGGTCCCAACCGATTCTGGGCCCGCGACACTGTCGGTCGCCGCGACGCCGACGCCGATCCACCGGCGCGGCAGTGTCTGAACTGCGGACACTGCGGCAGCACGCAGGTCCGCGGTCTCGGTCGCGGCCGTGGCGGCGAGTTCGGGGACCATCACAGGCGCCGATGGCACGATGGCGATTGCGCTGAGCACGCCACCAAACTAGCTCGCACCGACGGTCACGATGACGATCACCGCAACAGCGAACAGTGCGGCGATAGCTATCTTCACCATCAACGACCTCCCGGGTTTTCAGCTTGCCGCTCGACACCCGGCGCCCAAGGCATGGGCATGGTGCCGGACGACCTGTTTCAATGGCTGATACGGCGTCGTTGGCTTCGGAGTATTTTCGGCGTTGAGTCAGCTTTTAGGCGCCGCGTTGCGCGGCAGGTGCGCGGGTATCCGCGCGGAGGGCATGAGGTAACCGATATGACGATCACCGAGCCGGGCGGTCCTCAGGACTCCCCACAACGCGCCGCCGGGCCGAAACCGGGTCCTGCTCGGCCTGGCCCGGGTTCGATTCGACCAAAGCCGGGTTCGGCCGCCCCCGCCAAAGCCTCGGCCGTCACCGCGGTCCCGACGAGCGACCCCCACCGCTTCGGACGCGTCGATCCCGACGGCACAGTCTGGCTGATCACGGCCTCTGGTGAACGCAACATCGGCTCGTGGCAGGCCGGCGATGCCGAGGCCGCCTACCAACATTTCGGTCGACGCTTCGACGACTTGCACACCGAGGTGATGCTCCTGGAGCAGCGGCTGGCCTCAGGCTCTGGCGATGCCCGCAAGATCCGTGCTGCGGCTTCTGCTCTAGCTGAGAAGCTCCCTAGCGCACACGTGCTGGGTGATACCGACTCGCTGGGGGCTCGCCTGCAGGCCATCGTCGAGCACGCGGAGACCGCCTCCGCAGCAGAGAAGGCCAAGCGCGACGAGGCCCGAGCCCAACAGACCGCCCGCAAGGAGGCTCTAGCCGCCGAGGCCGAGGAGCTGGCGGCCAACTCGGTGCAATGGAAGTCCGCCGGCGACCGGCTACGGGCAATCCTCGATGAGTGGAAGACGGTCAGCGGTCTGGACCGCAAGACCGACGACGCGCTGTGGAAGCGCTACTCGGCAGCTCGCGAGACATTCAACCGGCGCCGAGGCGCGCACTTTGCCGAGCTTGACCGGGAACGTGTCGGCGCCAAGCAGGCCAAGGAAGCGCTGTGTGTGCACGCCGAGGAACTGTGTGACTCCACTGACTGGGGAGCCACCGCCGCAACGTTCCGCGATCTGCTGACGGAATGGAAAGCTGCCGGTCGGGCCGCCCGGGAGGTCGACGACTCGCTGTGGCATAGGTTCAAGTCCGCGCAGGATAAGTTTTTCTCCGCCCGCAAGGCGGCCACCGCTGATCGCGACGCGGAGTTTCGCGCAAACGCCGAGGCCAAGGCGGCCCTGCTCGCCCAGGCCGAGAAGCTCAATACCTCTGATTTGGGCGCCGCACGAGCGGCGCTGCGCGCCATAGCCGACAAGTGGGACGCGATTGGCAAGGTACCTCGCGAACGCAGCGCCGACCTGGAACGACGGTTTCGCGCGGTCGAGAAGAAGATCCGCGACACCCCGACAGGCGGCATCGATCCCGAGGCGCAGGCACGCGCAGACCAGTTCAGGGCCCGTGCCGAGCAGTTCGAACGCCAGGCGGAGAAGGCCGAGGCCGCTGGTCGCACCAAGGACGCCGACCAGGCGCGGGCCAGCGCCGAACAATGGCGCCAGTGGGCCGGCACGGCAGCCGACGCGCTGAGTAAGAGGCGCTAGCCCTTCACGATTTCTGCGGTCCGGTCTCGTCGTCTCCGCCGTATCTTTCGAGCAGGCCCATCTGCTGGCCGTCCGCGGCCTTGCGACGACGTTGCTCTTCGGTCGCCAGCTGCAGCTCGCTGCGCGAGAGCACCACCCTGGCCCAGTTGTAGGCGAGCATGATCACGGCCAACCACGCCAGGACCAGCCCGACACCGGGCCCCGGGTAACCCTCTGGGGCGGTCTGGCGCGACCACACCGCCAGCATTCCCAGGAATGACCCCACCGCCGAGCCGGCCAGGGCAACCCAGGCCAGTGCCCAGCGACGGGTCAGCAGGGCCAGCATCGAGAAACCGACGCTGAAGACAAGTGCGATCCAGCCGAACACCCGGGAAGGTAACGCGATCCCGTTGCTGATCGCAGCGTCGGAGCCGATCACCACGTCCAGCCCTCTGGCGCCGCCGGCATGTGGCAGCACCAACGTCACGAGCAGCACCAACACCAAGATCGCGATCGTCAACGCCTTTGAACCGGGATCTATCTCGCGTGCGACTCGCCGCTCGGCGGCTTCGAGGTCACCTTTGAAGTCATCGAACTCGTGCGCGTCAGCGTTGTCTGGACTCATCCTGCGCACCCGCACGCATCGGGCTGTGCTGACGGCAAGAGGTCTGCGATGCCGAAGGCGGGCATCCCCAACCCGACACCGGTGTGGGGTTTTTTCCCGGCTGCGTGGGCGTCTCCGGCGCGGGTACGGCGGTGTTCGATCAAAGCGGCGTCGGCGATCAGGTGATGCGGGGCCGCGCCGGTGACGGTGGTGGTGACAATGTCGCCAGGACGGACCTGATCACCGTCGCCCGGAGTGAAATGCACCAACCTGCCG
>JBMYXJ010000510.1:0-2847 GCA_049608285.1 Mycobacterium sp.
GGCACGTCGCCTACGATCTCCCTGATCTTGGCGACCAGCGCTTCCGGAGTGCTGTATTGGTAGTCCTCGCCGTTGATGCGAATCGTCGGGGTGGATTTGATGCCCGTGGCCGTTGCCAAGCCGCCGACCATGTTGAGGTACGTGCCCTTGTTGATGCATTCGGCAACGGATCCGGCTGCACCGGCCTGGCGTGCCAGCTCGATCAGGCGGGCGTTGTCCGGATAGTCAGCGCCCATCTCGCCTGGCTGTTGGGCGAAGAGTGCGGCATTGAACCGCCGGAACGCGTCGATCGATTCGTCGGCGACGCAGTAGGCCGCGTTGGCCGCGCGCGACGAGTAGTTCTTGTTCTGTGGACGGTCCAGGATGGCGACCATGTAGTAGTCGGCGGAGATCGCGCCCGAATCGATGAGCTTGCCGATGGTGGGGCCGAACTGCTGCTCGAACGACGCGCAGTGTGGACACAGGAAGTCTTCGTACACGGACACGACAGCCTTGGGCTCCTCGGTGCCCTCCTTCTTGATCACGCTGCTTGCCTCCACCGTGACGGCCCGTTGCTCGCCGGCGGTGGGCTTCTCGTCGGCCGACATCACGATGTACAGCACCAACGCAACCGCAAAGATCACAACGACAGCTGTCAGACCGATCTGAACGAACAGGTTGCGCTTACGATCGGCTGCCTTCAGGTCGTAGCGCGCGTTCTTCTTGGGTTTGGAAGCCACGGGGCACAGCGTACCGGTGTGGCCTGCTGCCGTTAGCCGGCGCGGGTCAAGTGCGCCCTCATCGCGGAGATGACCTCGGCGGTCGCCAAGGTACTGGCCCCGCCCAAAGGGAAAAAGCTTGCGAAACCGTGCACCAGAGATCCGTACTCCCGATGGTCGACGGGCACACCGGCCTGGGCCATGGCGTCGGCGTAGCCCCGGCCCTCGTCGCGCAACGGGTCAAAGCCGGCGGTCACGACCAGCGCCGGCGCCAGCCCGGACAGGTCGTCGGCGAGCAGCGGTGACACTCGCGGATCCGCCTTATCGACGCTTGCCCCGTCGAGGAATTGGTTGCGAAACCAATCGAGATCGCGTCGCGTCAGGAAGAACCCGTGGGCGAACAGCGTCTGCGAACGAGTCTCGCTCTGGTAGTCGGTTACTGGATACAGCAGCAGCTGCAAAGCCGGTGGTAATTCCTTCTCGTCGCGCGCGCGAATCGACACCAACGCGGCCAGGTTCCCGCCTGCACTGTCTCCGCCCACTGCTACCCGCCGCGGATCGGCACCCAACTCGGCAGCGTGCTCGCGGGCCCAAAGGTAGGCGGCGTACGCGTCCTCGGAGCCCGCGGGCGCCTTGTGCTCGGGCGCCAGTCGGTAGTCCACCGACAGGACATGAATGCCACCCGCGCGGCACAGTTCTCGGCACAGATCATCATGGGTTTCGATGCTGCCGATCACCTGGCCGCCACCGTGGAAGAAGACCAGCAACGGCGCGTCGGGTTCGTCGGTGCGGTAGTGCCGCGCACCGATCGGCCCCACGGCGCCTGACACGGTGAGATCGGTGACCGCGGAGACCGGAATCTGCTGTTTGAAGCTGTCCGCGAGTTCTTCTAGCTCACGGCGCGCGGCGACGAAGCCATCGTCGCCGACCAGGCCGCCGATGCCGAGGGCCTGCTCGGCCTTGAGCATCAACTGCAGCGTCGTATCCAATGTGTTGCCGTCCAGCGTGATCGAACGCCCACCCAGCAGGACCGGTTTGACGCCCTCGGGAATCCGCGGCAGCACCCGCAGCGCCGCAGCGGTGACCTTGTTGGCGACTGCGCGTTTCACGCGGACCCTGTCCGGACCGGAGGCAGCGGCGGGTCGGTGGCGGCATAACTCTGAGTCATCTGTGCTCCATCGTCTGGCCTGACACTACCGCCGCGCGGGTGCGACGAAACTCCGGACCGGTTGCTGATTAGGAGCCTTACCCGTCACGGCAATATAGTCATTCGGGAAACCGGTTTCCCGCACCCCACACAGGTGCTTTTGGCTTGGACTACGGTGGACGAGCATTCCACTTCGGCAGGGTAGGTGACATGACCTCGGCGGCAGCGATTCACACCGTGACGCTCAACGACGAAAACACGATGCCGGTGATCGGGCTCCGGGTGGGTGAGTCGTCGGAATCCGAGACCGAAGCCGCCGTGCTGGCTGCACTGGAGGCCGGCTGCCGCCTCATCGACGCAGCCGCCGAATACGGCAACGAAGAAGCGGTAGGGCGGGCGATCGCCAAGTCAGGGGTAGCCCGCGAAGAGCTGTTCATCACGACGAAGCTCTCCAACGCAGACCAGGGCTTCCAGTCTTCGCAGGACACGATCAAGGCCAGTCTCGCGCGACTGGGCCTGGACTACGTGGATCTGTACCTCATGCATTGGCCGGCCACCGAGCTTGGCAAGTACGTCGACAGCTGGGGCGGAATGTTGAAGTCGCGGTCGATCGGCGAGACCCGCTCGATCGGCGTGAGCAACTTCCACGCCTCACACCTCGACGACATCGTCTCCCTGACGTTCTCCACTCCAGCGGTCAACCAGATCGAAGTACATCCGCTGTTGAACCAGGCTGAACTTCGCGCCGTCAACGCTGATTCTGGAATCACCACGGTGGCCTACAGCCCGTTCGGCATGGGTAACCTTCTGGGCAACGAAACGGTCGCCGCAGTTGCCCAGGAACAGGGCAAGACGCCGGCACAAGTGCTCATTCGGTGGAACCTGCAACTCGGCAATGTCGTCATCCCCCGGTCCACCTCGCCGGAGCAGATCAAATCCAACCTTGAGGTATTCGACTTCAAACTGACCGACGAGCAGATGGCCACCCTCAACGGTCTCGAT
>JBMYXJ010000511.1:0-2827 GCA_049608285.1 Mycobacterium sp.
ATCGCTACCGGCCTCAACCGCACCACCGCCGTGTTCGCTCGTGACCGTGACAACTGTTCCCGGTTCAGCCTTGCCGTAGTACACGTCGTACGGTGGATCCTCCGCACACGTGCCGTACGTGTTGTGCGCCGAGGTCGAGGTAGGTGACGCCGGGGATGGAATCTCGGAATTCGTAGCTGATGTGATCGGCGGTCGGCGGCCAGTCGACGAAGAACTTGAGGGCCAGGATCGCGGCTTGCAGCGATGCGGCGGTTTCGCGGTCGCCGATGCGTAGGTAGTCGGCGAACTTCGCCGGTAGGACCGCCCGCAGCAGGCCGGCCAGGGCGCCGGTGATGATGCCGGGAATGTCCATCGGCAGGTCCACCCCGGATTCGTCGAGAAGCTTGAGGAAGCTTCGGACCAGGTTTTTGGTGGTATCGATCGGATGGGATAGCTCGATGTCCATGACGATGCGGTAAGCCCGCCGCAGAACCTCGCCGATCTCCCCACCGGGGGCATTGCCGTACAGATCACCGGGATCGACGAGTTCGCACCAGTCCCACATTGCTGCCGCTTCGGGGAAATGCCAGTCGGCGATGCCGAATCCACCGGGATTGGCGCCAAGGTAGAACGTGTGTCCGAAAGACCGCGCGGGGTTCGCGAACATGACGCCGCAGACGTAGCGGTCAGCATGGGCCTCCAGCCGGCCCCCGGGCAGCAGGGATGCGCGGATCTTTGATGCTGCGATCGCGCCGAGTGAGTAGCCGAACAAGTGGAATGTGTAGCTGCTTTGCTCGATCTCTTGGCTGGCCAGCTCGACGGCGATGTCTAAGGATTTTTGCCCAGATGGTGCGGTGATGTCGCGTGCAGCGCCGACTGGGATACCACCCATAGCGGCCGGATAGAGGATCGGCACCTCGCGTGAACCGGTCATCTGGGCCAGTCGGGAGGTGTAGTCGAGGCCGACGATGCCGCCGGTGCCGCGGAAGGTCAGCGCGGTATGTGCGGGCTGTGGTGGCGATGGAGCTGTCTTTACGCCCGCGGCGTACTCGTCGTAAGTCACGACGACACCAGGTGGCGGTGGTGGGAGACCGCGGCGGGAGCGGTATTCGGCGGCGACGGTGGGGTCATCATGGCCGATCTACCCGTCGACCTTGAGTGGCCCACCCGTTTGCGGCAAGCGCATAGGGCTCGGCGAAGAGGCGAATCGCTCGCTGCCAGGCCACCGTCTCGGCTTGCTGCATGCTGCCGTAGCGCAGTTCGGTCATGATTACTGGCCCTTTCTCTCGAGCGCCCGGCCCCACGTAGCAATATATTTGGGTGCGCAACTTGTCGCCCTCACGGTCGATCCAGATGCACACGCGCAACTTCAAGCAGACCAGGCCGCCTGGCTGGCGAGAGCGCCGCTCCTCGGCGCAGCACCGACGGAACACCGCACCGCAACCTGGGCACGCCTATCCCTATCAACATGGCTGCAAACCCGTGGCATTCGACGGCCGCACCGGCAGGCAGCGCCGGCGCAGCTCGCCGCAGGACGCATCTCGCGCCCCCCGGGCGCTGACAACAACGGCAGATCCATGAACCGGTCTCAACGCTTCGACGAGCCGGGAACCCATCAGCTTGTCCTGGGAAAATATGCGCATGCGTGCACCTGCAAGAGCAATCCAGGCCTCCCCAGCCGACCGCGTGCCGGCGGCGGGCCTACCGGCGTGGCGAAGCTCGTGCCCATAGACCGGGTCGCGCCTCAGGAACCACTGGCAGATGCGCTCAAACTGCTGACCCCCAAGGATTGTTGTCGGGGTTCCAACCGGACCAGCAGATCGCCGAGTTCGGCCATGACAACGACACTAAGAAGTCAGGGAGTGGCGCGTCGGTTGATGAGTCAAGGGGATGCTCGTGAGCGGACCCCGAGTTTGTCGCCGGGTCAATCTGGTCGAAGTTGATCTTCTCAGCGTCGACCGTTCATGTTCTGCGTGGAGCACCTGTGGCTCGGCGATGCTCCCGTCGGCGGAGGGGAACCACCATCCGACCGAAAACCTGCTGGCGTCAGGGTTGGCCGGGGCCGCAGCCCGAAAATGTCCAATCCGGTAGCTCTCGAGTCGTCTCTGCCAGACTCAACGTTATGCCCCATTCGACCCCGCCGCCGCAGGTGTGGCCCAGCCTGCGCGCCCGTGACGCCCACGCCCTGATCCACTTCCTTGTCGAGGCCGTCGGGTTCGAGGAGACCGTCGTCTACGGCGACGGCGATATCGTCCACCATGCCCAGCTGTCCTGGCCGCTCGGTGGTGGGGTCATGCTCGGCTCTGTCCGCGAAGACGACGATCAGTGGCCGCTGCAGCCGGGCAGCTTCGGCGCCTACGTTGTCGCTGACGACATAGACGCTCTTCACGCCCGCGCCGCGGCGGCCGGAGCCGAGATCACCGCTGCTCCGCACGACACCGATTACGGCTCACGCGACTTCGCGTTACGCGACCCCGAGGGCAATCGCTGGTCGTTCGGCACTTATCGAGGCGAACCACGCAAAGATCTAACCTAAGATCCCGAACACTGAATCAGCTTCGAGAAAGATTCCCGTGCCCGTGTGCGCGGACACCTGTGCTCAACCTTCCCAGTGGACCAGCCCGTACAGTGCTGCAGTGTGAAGACGATCGAGATCGACACTCCCGACGGCCCGATCGATGCTCTGCTGAGCATTCCCGAAGGTGACGGACCGTGGCCGGGCGTGGTGGTGATCCACGACATTGTCGGCTACGGACCGGACAAGGAGGCAACCTCTGACCGCATCGCCGCAGCGGGATATGTCGCACTGTCGCCCAACATGTACGCACGCGGCGGCCGCGCGCGTTGC
>JBMYXJ010000512.1:0-2826 GCA_049608285.1 Mycobacterium sp.
TCCCCCGTATCCCCAACAGCCTCGGCATCCCCGGTACCGGCAACCTCGTCCTGCGCTGCGGCCGGCTCCGAACCGTCGCCCTCGCTGGCGGGTTCGGGTTCACCCTCACTCGGCTCGGTCATCGCCGGACCGTATCGATTCCGCCTGGCTCGCTGCGATCGGCCTTTGCCTGCAGCACAGCCAGGATCTCCCCGCCGAGCATGGTCACATCGCCGGCACCCATGGTCACGATCACGTCACCGGGGTCCGCGACCGCGCCGACCCGCGCGGACACCGCCGAAAAATCGGGCACATAAGCCACCTCGGCAGTCACCGCGTCGGCAACGGTAGCCCCGCTGACTCCGGCGAGCGGCTGCTCCCGCGCTGCGAATACGTCCAAGACGAAGACCTGGTCCGCGATGTCCAGCGCCTGACCGAATTCAGAAGCGAAAGCCTCTGTGCGGGAATATAAATGTGGTTGAAAGACCACGATGGTACGGCCGGATTCGTGCTGCTGGGCCACGGCACGCAACGCTGTCAAGGTGGCACGGACCTCGGTCGGATGATGCGCGTAGTCATCAAAGACACGGACGCCGTTGGCGCTACCGACAAACTCGAAACGACGCCGCACCCCCTCAAATCCAGCCAGACCCTCGAGCACGGTTTCGGGAGCAGCGCCTGCCTCCAGGCCGGCCAGCAGTGCGCCCAGGCCGTTGAGCGCCATGTGGCGACCCGGCACAGACAGCTGCATCACCCGCGGCTGGGACTCGCCGCGCAGCGTGATCCTCGCGATGGCACCGGTGTCGCGCTGCTCCCAGTCGGCCAACGTCGCGTCCAGGCCCTGACCGCTTCCGTAGCGGCGAACCCGAATCCCAAGCGCCTCGGTACGTTCGGCCAATGCCGTGGCACCTGGATCATCGGCGCAGACCACCAGCGTGCCGTCAGGTTTGATGCGCTCGACGAACTGGTCGAATACGGCGGCGTAAGCTCCGGCGCTGCCAAAGAAATCCAGATGATCGGCCTCGATGTTGGTGACGACCACGACGTCGGGTTGGTATTCGAGCAGCGAACCATCGCTCTCATCGGCTTCGGCAACAAAGCAGGTTCCACTGCCGTGATGGGCATTAGTGCCCGCCTCCCCGAGATCGCCACCCACCGCGAATGACGGATCGAGCCCGCAGTGCTGCAATGCCACTATCAGCATGGACGTCGTGGTGGTCTTGCCGTGTGTGCCGGTCACCATGAGCGTGGTGTGTCCGACCATCAGTTTCGCCAGCACGGCCGGCCGAAGGATAACCGGGATGCCCCGCCGGCGCGCTTCGACAAGTTCGGGATTGGTTTTCGGGATCGCGGCGTAGGTGGTGACCACTGCCGTCGGACCACCTGGCAGCATGTCCAGCGACGAGGCGTCGTGGCCTATGCGGACCGTGGCCCCGCGGGCCCGCAGCGCGATCACCCCACGCGACTCCTTGGCATCCGATCCCGAGACCATTCCGCCGCGATCCAGCAGGACGCGCGCGATGCCCGACATACCGGCCCCGCCAATACCCACCATGTGCACCCGTTGCAACTCGTCGGGCAGGTCAATCACGTGCGCACCTGCGTTCATCGCTGCCGCCTTCCACGCCCGGCCCGCGCGACGTCAAGCGCCACCTGCGCCACCTGATGCGCGGCATCGCGTTGTCCCGCCGACGCGGCAGCGGCCGTCATCGCTGCCAGCTTGGCCTGGTCGTTGAGAAGTGTGGTGACCGTGTCGGCGACGAAGCCCTCGGTGAGCTCCCGGTCATCGACGATGATCCCACCGCCCGCGTTGACGACCGGAAGTGCGTTGAGGCGCTGTTCGCCGTTACCGATCGGCAGCGGCACATAGACCGCAGGCAGCCCGACCGCTGTGACCTCGGCGACCGTCATCGCCCCGGAACGGCAGATCGCCAGGTCAGCGGCAGCATAGGCCAATGCCATCTTGTCCAGATACGGCACGGCGATATAAGGCGGACCGCCGGCGATCGGAACAGGAAGCTCGACGGTGTTCTTCTGACCATGCGCATGTAGGACCGAAATGCCTTTGCTGGCAAGGCTTTCCGCAGCTTCCGACGCAGCCCTGTTGAGGGACTGAGCGCCCTGCGAACCGCCGAACACCAACAACACCCGAGCGTCCTCAGCGAAGCCGAAATACTTGCGCGCCTCGTCGCGCAGCGCCATCCGGTCCAACGAGGCGATCGATTCCCCCACCGGGACCCCGACGACCTCGACATTACGTAGGCCGGGATCGGGCACCGCGGACAGAACCCGCTGCGCTGATCTGGCACCCACTCTGTTCGCCCAGCCTGCGCGCGCGTTCGCCTCATGGACGACTACAGGCACCCTCCTGCGGGGCCGGGCACTGCGTGCGGCCAGATAGGCGGGCACCGCGACGTATCCGCCAAACCCGATGACGACGTCGGCGCGAACATCATCGAGGATCGCCCGTGTCTGCCTGACCGCGCGTCGCACCCGCCCCGGCAAACGGACGAGATCGGCAGAGGCCTTCCGGGGCAACGGCACCGGGTTGATCAGCTCGAGTTGATATCCGCGCTCTGGCACGAGTCGGGTCTCCAGGCCACGCTCTGTGCCTAGCGCGGTGATGCGCAAACCCGGGTCGAGCGCTGTGAGAGCGTCGGCGACCGCCATCGCCGGTTCGACGTGGCCCGCCGTGCCTCCGCCGGCGAGAACCACAGAAATCGCCCTCACCCGTGACGCTGACCTTCCAGTGTGCGAGCCCCTCGGCCCTGCTTGCGCTGGCCAGCACCATATCCGACCGAGGACCTGCCGGCCGAAACCGGCGGCTTGCCTCGGGCTTTTGCAGAC
>JBMYXJ010000513.1:0-2826 GCA_049608285.1 Mycobacterium sp.
GACGGCCCGGGGCTTGGTCGGCGGCTGACGATGCGACTCGAGCAGATGTACCAGGAAGTGATCCTGGACCATTACAAGCATCCGCACCACCGCGGTCTGCGGGAGCCCTTCAACGCGCAGGTCAGCCACGTCAACCCGACCTGTGGAGATGAGGTCACGCTACGGGTGGCGTTGTGCGAGGACGGCCAGACCGTTGCCGACATCTCCTATGACGGCCAGGGCTGCTCTATCAGCCAGGCATCGACGTCAGTGCTGACTGACCAGGTGATCGGGCAGAGCGTGGGTGACGCGCTCAAGACCGTTGCCGCGTTCTCGGAGATGGTGTCATCACGCGGCAGGATTGCCGGGGATGAGGATCTGCTCGGCGACGGAGTGGCGTTCGCCGGCGTCTCCAAGTACCCGGCAAGGGTCAAGTGTGCGTTACTGGGCTGGACAGCGTTCAAGGCCGCGCTGGCGCAAGCCGGCGCCTCGGATGAAGCATTGGCGCAAGCCGGTGCTTCCGATAAAGCGCTGGCGCCGGCGCACACCCCGAGAGTCGTGAGGAGAACTGATGAGTGACACCGCACTACCTAATGACGAGCTGATCGCCGATTTGGAGGAGGCGATGCACGACGTCGTCGATCCCGAGCTCGGGATCAATGTCGTCGACCTCGGCTTGGTCTACGGAGTGAATGTCGAAGACGGCGAGGCCGGGGCGGTGGCCCTGGTCGATATGACGCTCACGTCGGCCGCATGTCCCCTGACAGATGTCATTGAGGACCAGTGTCGCACCGCACTGGTTGGCACCGGTCTTGTCGACGAGCTCAAGATCAACTGGGTCTGGAACCCGCCGTGGGGTCCGGACAAGATCACCGACGACGGCCGCGAACAGCTCAGAGCCCTCGGGTTCACCGTCTAGGCCGCACAGTCGAATCAGAACCCCAACGGCGCATCGAAGACGTGTCACCGAAGACGCGTTCACCCTTTTAGTCGTTCTGGCGACTCTCGCTGGGTGGCCACAACGGACTAGGCTGGGTGTCCACAACGGACTAGAAGGAGTTGCGTTCGTGAGCGCCACCGATCTCGACTACACCGGCCTGCGGGCATTGTTCATCAACTGCACGCTGAAGCGTTCCCCTGAACCCAGCCACACCGACGGACTGATCGGAATCAGCACCGGCATCATGGCCAAGCACGGCATTGCCGTAGACGTCGTCCGCGCCGTCGATCACGACATCGCCACCGGCGTGTGGCCCGACATGCGTGAGCACGGGTGGGCAACCGATGAGTGGCCCGAGATCTTCGAGAAGGTACTGGGCGCCGACATCCTGGTGCTTGCCGGCCCCATCTGGCTGGGCGACAACAGTTCGGTGATGAAGAAGGTGCACGAACGGTTGTACGGTGGCTCCCACCTGCTCAACGAGGCTGGTCAGTACCTGTACTACGGACGGGTCGGCGGTTGTCTGATCACCGGCAACGAAGACGGCGTCAAACACTGCGCCCAGAACGTGCTGTACACGCTTCAGCACATCGGCTACACGATCCCACCCCAGGCCGACGCCGGCTGGATCGGCGAAGCAGGTCCGGGGCCGTCCTATCTGGATCCCGGATCGGGTGGACCGGAGAACGATTTCACCAATCGGAACACCACGTTCATGACGTGGAATCTGATGCACGTGGCGCGCATGTTCAAGGTAGCGGGTGGGATCCCGGCCTACGGAAACCTGCGGTCGGGCTGGGATGCGGGCTGCCGATATGACTTCGCCAACCCTGAGTACCGGTGAGCGCAGTCGGGTTCGCGCGCTGAATCGGGAACACTTCGTGCTGACCACACGTTGACCGTGACGTGGCTACCCAAGATCTCACTGCCGAGCAGTTCAACAACACAATCAACGACAACGAGATCGTGCTGGTCGATTTCTGGGCATCGTGGTGTGGACCGTGCAAGCAGTTCGCACCTACTTTCGCGGCCTCCTCGGACAAACACCCCGACGTGGTGTACGCCAAGGTCGACACCGAGGCCGAGCAGGAGTTGGCCGCCGCGGCTGACATCCGCTCCATTCCCACCTTGATGGCTTTCAAGAAAGGCCAGTTGGTTTTCAACCAGGCAGGCGCGCTTCCCCCGGCGGCGCTGGAGGACCTGGTGGAGAAGGTCAAGGACTTCGACGTCGACTCCGCGATCGCCGCTCAAGAGAACGGCGAGGCGCCCGGCCAGACGTAGCGGCTGACGGCACGCCCGATACCGTGCAAGCGTGAATCAGCAAAATCCTTCCCAGTTCGTTGTGGTGGACCGACCGCGACCACATGTCGCGCTGGTGACACTTAACCGGCCCGAGCGCATGAACTCGATGGCTTTTGATCTGATGGTGCCGTTGAAGACGGTCCTGGACCAACTGAACTCCGACAACACGGTGCGTGCCATCGTGCTCACCGGCGCAGGGCGCGGATTCTCCTCAGGAGCTGACCACAGGTCAGCCGGTTCAGTGCCGCACGCCGATGGTCTTACCAGGCCTACGTACGCATTGCGCTCGATGGAAGTGCTCGACGAGGTCATCCTGGCACTGCGAAGGTTGCATCAGCCGGTCATTGCCGCAGTCAATGGCGCGGCCATTGGCGGGGGACTGTGCTTGGCGCTTGCCTGCGACATCCGCATCGCCTCCACCGACGCCTATTTCCGGGCAGCGGGCATCAACAACGGTTTGACCGCCAGCGAGTTGGGACTGTCCTTCCTGTTGCAACCGACATGGCTGAGTGACTGGCTGCATCAGGTCTCGGCATATCCCAATTATACCGAACTGGGGGGACCTGTCTGGATTATTGCGAATGCGCCCTGGTTACACGTTGACC
>JBMYXJ010000514.1:0-453 GCA_049608285.1 Mycobacterium sp.
AGCGAGATCGTCACCGCACTCGGTGACATCGCCCAACCGGGCGTCGCCGAGCGGCTGGTCGCCGCCGCCGGGGAGACCGGTAAACCCCTACGGGGCCTGATCCATTCGGCGGCCGTGCTCGACGACGAACTGGTCGTAGGTCTCACTCGCGAGAGCTTGGACCGCATTTGGGCTCCCAAGGCGGTGGGCGCGCTTCGCCTACACGAAGTGACGGTGCGAACGCATGGCTGGACGCGCTGGTCGCCTGGCGCACCGCCGCGGGTTTGCCCGCCCTCACGATTAACTGGGGCCAATGGGCCGATGTCGGTCTGGCCAGCTCATTGACGTTCTCGGTGCTGGACCCGATGTCTCCGGCCGAGGGAGTCGACGCCCTGGGCGGCGTTCTGGCCGCCGGATTCTCCCGTGTCGGAGTTGCGCGGCTCCGGCTGGACCGCGCCGCCGCCGCATTCCCCG
>JBMYXJ010000514.1:463-2823 GCA_049608285.1 Mycobacterium sp.
GACGAAGAAGCCCCTGAACCACGACCCCGGCGAGGCGCAGCGGGCGCCCGTCGCTCGGGCAGCCGCAAGCGGATCTCGCACGAGGACGACGCCGACGACGAGGACGACGAGGACTGGGTCGGCACCGAGGCGCTCAAAGGCATGGAAGCCGCCGAGATCGGCCGCGTCGTGCTGGCACGTCTGCGCAGGCGCATCTCAGCGGTCATGGGCTATTCCGACGACAGCGCCGTCGACACTGCCCGGCCATTGACCGAGATAGGTCTGGACTCCCTGATGGCGGTGCGGTTGCGTAACACCATCCGAGGAGATTTCGGGGTGGAGCCACCGGTGGCACTGTTGTTGCAGGGCGCGTCGCTGGCCGATGTGGCGCTGGATCTGATTCGTCAGCTCGGCCTGGCTGAGGAGGACACCTCCGAGCGCCCCAACGCCTTGCGCGATCGGGCACAGCAACGGGCCGCTTCGCGTCAACGGGCCGCATCGCGGCGGAAAGTGGGACCACGATCGTGACGAGCAGTACAACGGATCCACTGTCAGCAGACGTGCCCGAGAACGCCGTGGCCGTTATCGGCATGGCCGGGCGCTTCCCCGGGGCAGATTCGCTGCCGGCGTTCTGGCGCAACCTGCGCAATGACGTGGAGTCCATCGTGGACCTCAGCGAGGACGACCTGCTGGCGGCCGGGGTCACCGAGCAAGCGCTGGCCAATTCGTCCTATGTACGCCGCGCCGCTCTGATGTCAGGCATCGAGGAATTCGACGCGGACTTCTTCGGGTTCACCCCCTACGCGGCCCGCGCGCTGGATCCCCAGCACCGGTTGTTCCTGCAGACCGTCTACCACGCCCTCGAGGCCGCCGGTTACGACCCGGCCGAGCTCGAGCCCACTGTCGGGGTCTTCGGCACCAGCTCGACAAGCGGTTACCTCCTGCACAACCTGATGTCGAACTACGACCCGATGATGGTCATCGGGCAGGGCGCCAGCTTCGACATGGTGAACCTGTCGCTGTCCAATGACAAAGACCACCTCGCGACGCGGGCGGCCCACCAGTTCGACTTCCGCGGTCCGGCATTGTCGGTGGCCACCGCATGTTCGTCGTCACTGGTCGCCGTACACCTGGCCTGCCAATCCATCCTCAACGGCGAATGCGACATCGCGTTGGCCGGCGGCTCGTCGCTGCGCATCCCGCACCCGGTCGGGTACTGGTACGAGCAGGGCACGATGGTCTCTCCGACCGGTCACTGTCGACCCTTCGACGTGCGCTCCGACGGCACCATCTTCGGCAGCGGCGTCGGCGTCGTGGTTCTCAAGGCGCTACCCGACGCGCTCGACGACGGTGACCACATCCACGCAGTGATTCGCGGTTCGGCACTGAACAACGACGGTTCGACCAAGATGACCTACGCCGCGCCCAATGCGATCGGTCAGGCCGAGGTGATCGCCGAGGCGCACGCGATAGCCGGAGTCGACGCAGCGTCGATCGGCTACGTCGAGACGCACGGCACTGGCACGCCGCTGGGTGACCCGATCGAGATCGAGGGTCTGCGGCAGGCATTCGAGCTGTCGGAGGAGACTCGAAGCGGCCCTTGCTATCTCGGATCCGTGAAATCCAACATCGGTCACCTCGAGACCGCCGCGGGCATCGCAGGTCTGATCAAGACCATCCTGTGCCTAGAGCACAAAGCCATCCCGGCCACCCTGCACTACACCAGTCCCAACCCAGAGCTGCACATTGACCGCGGACCGTTCCGCGTGCGCAGCACAGACGGGCCGTGGGAGGCCGACGGCATCCGCCGTGCCGGCGTCAGCTCGTTCGGCGTTGGTGGCACCAACGCCCACATAGTCTTGGAGGAGGCGCCGCCCACCCAGCAGGCGCCGGAGGTTGCGGGACAGCCGCAGGTGCTAGTGCTGTCCGCGAACACCCAAGAGGCGCTTGCCCAGTCACGTGCAGCGCTGGCCGAGGAGCTCGAGGCAGCTGAAGACATCAACCTTTCCGACGCGGCCTACACGCTCACCCGACGTCGCAAGGAATCCATCCGGCTCGCAGCGGTCGTGCACGATCAGCAGGACGCGGCGGCAGTGCTCAACGCCACCGAAACCGATAGCGTTTTCATTGGCTCAGGACTCCCAGACGCCGACAGCCCAGAAAGTTCAGGCGACCGGGTCGCCTTCTTGTTCCCGGGACAAGGAGCCCAGCACATCGGGATGGCGCGCGGCCTGCACGACAGCGAGCCCGTGTTTGCCCGGCATTTCGATGAATGCGCCGCCGCATTCAGCGACGAAATGGGCTACGACTTGCGTGCGGAGATTTTCGACGGGGTCGGACGCAACCTCGAGCACACCGACCGCGCCCAGCCCGCCCTCTTC
>JBMYXJ010000515.1:0-2810 GCA_049608285.1 Mycobacterium sp.
ACAACGACTGCGTCACCTATGGCGGCGGCGTCGCGTGTACGTCGAGCTACTCGATCATCGGGTCGCTGGTGGCATTCCTGGGCTCGGTGGTGGCCTTGGCCTACGTTGTGTGGAATTACGGCTACCGGCAGGGGACCACGGGCTCGAGCATCGGTAAGTCGGTGATGAAGTTCAAGGTGGTCGGCGAGAAGACCTGGCAGCCTATTGGTTTCGGCCTTTCGGTCGTGCGCCAGCTTGCCCATGTCGTGGACGCCGTCATCTGCTACATCGGCTTCCTGTTCCCGCTGTGGGACGCCAAGCGGCAGACGCTAGCCGACAAGATCATGACCACCGTCTGTGTACCGCTCGACCCGCAATCAGCACCGCCGGGGCCCGGCCCGGGGCAGTATCAGCAGTAGAGGTACATAGTCATCGAGGAGGCGCTGGCACCCGTCAGCCCCTCCTCGATGACTAACCGGCGCACCTCGGAGTCAATGTCGAGCAAGGTGTCGGTGGTTGTGGTCCCGGAGGTGGACATGCGCCACTTCTACACCGCTACCCTGATCGATCATGAGCGATGCTATTCGGGGGTCCAGACCAGCTGACCACGACCGAACCTACGGTTCGGCGACAAAGGCGATTCACGCCGGTTATCGGCCTGACCCTGCCACTGGTGTGGTCAATGCGCCCATCTATGCCAGCTCGACATTCGCCCAGGACGGTGTTGGCGGTCTGCGCTCTGGATTCGAGTACGCCCGCACCGGCAATCCCACTCGCGCAGCGCTGGAATCGTCCCTGGCGGCCGTGGAGGTAGCCTCCTATGCCCGCGCGTTCAGTTCCGGCATGGCCGCCACTGACTGCGCGCTGCGAGCGCTGTTGCGGCCTGGGGACCACGTCGTCATCCCCGACGATGCCTATGGCGGGACGTTCCGGCTCATCGACAAGGTTTTCACGCTGTGGGGAGTCAGTTACACCGCTGCAGCGTTGACCGACCTCGACTCGGTGCGTGCATCGATGACTGACCAGACGAAGCTGATCTGGCTGGAAACCCCCACCAACCCGCTGCTATCTATCGCCGACATCGCGGCGATCTCCACGCTGGCCGCCGAGACGAAGACGAAGGTCTTGGTGGACAACACATTCGCTTCGCCGGCTCTTCAGCAGCCGCTTTTGATGGGTGCCGACATCGTGCTGCATTCGACGACCAAGTACATCGGCGGGCATTCCGATGTGATCGGTGGAGCGCTTCTGACGAACGACGAGGAGCTTGACGAGGCCTTTGCATTCCTTCAGAACGGCGCGGGTGCTGTGCCCGGTCCATTCGATGCGTACCTGACGATGCGCGGACTCAAGACCCTGCCGCTGCGAATGCAACGGCACAGCGACAACGCCGTGGCGGTAGCTGAGTTTCTCTGCGGTCACCAGGCGATCAGCACGGTGCTGTACCCCGGGTTGTCGACTCATCCCAATCACCAGGTTGCCGCACGTCAGATGAGTGCCTTCGGTGGGATGGTATCGGTGCGGCTTCAAGGCGGGCCACAGGCCGCGCGGGACTTCTGTTCCAGCACAGCAATATTCATCCTTGCTGAGTCGCTGGGCGGTGTCGAGTCGCTTATTGAGTATCCCGGTGCCATGACTCACGCCTCGACGGCGGGTTCTCAGCTCGAGGTTCCTGACGATCTGGTTCGGCTGTCGGTGGGTATCGAGGACATCGCCGACTTGCTTGGTGATATCGAACAGGCGCTGGGGTAGCTCGGGGGGATCGGTCAGGCGAGTTGCACGAGAGCCTGGCGAACCGCTGCTGCGGTAACGGCGAGATTTACCTCGGGCAACGTCGATGGTGACTCGTTGACCCAACTGCCACTGGCGATCTCCCCGGCGCGGGCGTGTACCCACCGCCAGCCGCGGTCGTTGAGGCTCAGCAATGCGCCCAGTCCGTCGACGGCGTGCAGGACGGTGATGATGGCTGCTGTCGACGCGCCGGGCGGCGTGCCATCGAACAGCGCGGACAGTAGCGCGGCGCGAGCCGGCCCAACCCGATCCCGGTTCGTCAACGGAAAAGTATGGCTTCGGGTGAAGCGCTTGGACGGCACGTTGTTTTGACGGATATGTCCGGTTCGCTGCAGATTATCGACGAGGCGGGCCTGGGTCTTCTTCCCGATTTTCTTGATCGCGGCAGCGGGTCTTTGCGGCCGTGCTCGCAGCAACTCGAACGTAGGCTCTGTGATCGGATCACCCAGACCGGCGCCGTCCAGGGCCACCAAGCGTCCAAGCGGTACTGGCTCGCCCTCGATTGTTGGGCGAATGCGGCACGCGTACGCCAGATCCAGGAGAGTCGCGGCGGCCAGGACATGGTCACGACGCGGGGTGTCCAGGGCTGGTTGTGCGGACGCGTTGTCCACCAATAACAAGAACAGGTCCTCGGCGATCTGCGCCATGGGCTGGAGAGTAACGCGGGGCCGCCGAGCGCTCAGAACTCGGCACCGCGCACCATCAGGAGTGGTAGGGCTCCGCGCTGAGCAGCTTGACCACGACAGTGTTGCCGTTGGGGATCCGATATTCGCGGACTTCACCGACCTTGGCGTCGATGAGAGCACCGCCAAGTGGTGAGTTCGGCGAGTACACCTCAAGCTTGCCGTCGCTGATTCCTTCTTGGCGGGTGGCGATCAGGAACGTCTCGGTTTCGTCCTTGTCGTCGCCGTACTGGACTTTGACGACCGAGCCCGGCAGCGCCACTCCGGACTGTTTGGGGGCTTCGCCCACCTTGGCATTGTTGAGCAGTTCCTGCAGCTGGCGGATACGGGCTTCCTGCAGGCCCTGCTCGTCGCGGG
>JBMYXJ010000516.1:0-2802 GCA_049608285.1 Mycobacterium sp.
TACCAGTCGAAGCCGGCGCCGGCGAGGCGGCGGTCGAGCAGTTCGTACCGTCGGGCCAGCACATCGTCGTCGGGGGCGGGCAGCTCACCGCGTCGCACCCGCCGAGCAAGTCCCGTGCCGGCTTCCACAATCAGCCCATACGCCGACAGATGGTTGACCCCGGCATCAACAGCAGAATCGACCGACCGCAGCAGATCGTCATCGGTCTCCCCCGGCGTTCCATAGATGAGGTCGATGCTGACGTGGTCGAAGCCCGCTTCGCGGGCCTCCCGCACGGCGTCGGTGGCCCTGCCCGACGAGTGCACACGGTCGAGCACCGCGAGCACGTGCGGGGCGCCGGACTGCATGCCGAGCGACAGTCGCGTGAAACCGGCCGCGCGTAACCCGGCGAAGAAATCGGGCGACGTTGACTCCGGATTGGCCTCAGTGGTGACCTCAGCGGCGGGTGCCAGCGTGAAGTGATCCCGGATCGCATCGAGCACGGCGGCAAGCCCCGCCGCGCCCAGCAGCGAGGGCGTGCCGCCGCCGACAAACACGGTCTGCACCTGGGGTGCGGCACCGAGATGGCTCGCGGCGAGTAGGAGCTCAGTCCGCAGTGCAGCCAGCCAGCTTGCCGGGGTGCTCCCGCCGTCCAGCTCGATCGGGGTGTAGGTGTTGAAGTCGCAGTATCCACATCGTGTCGCGCAGAAGGGCACATGGACATAAATGCCGAATGGGCGGCCGTGGCGCGCTGTCAGCTCCGGCAGCGCCACCTCCGAGCCAGCCGTCACCCGACCAGTCTCGCAGAGCGAACTATCGTTAATCGCGAGCGCCAGTTCTCCCCGGTTAGGGCAGGTGGACCGATTCGTGGCAGAATCGGGGCTGTGACTGCAGCCCACAGCCTCCCCCGCAGGGTTCCGCTGGTTGTGCGCCGCCATGTCGACTTCAAGCGGGTTTGCACCTGTTGCTGTCTGCCTTGACGAAGTAGTTTCGGAGTCCTGCCCGCACTTTCATTTCTCAGCTGGCCGCGGGATCTGCGCTTCCGGACAGCCACCCGGTGAGAATGCGCGATCTGAACGCCGGCTCCGACGAGGAGCACCCCCCGATGACCACCGCAAAGCCTGCAAAGCGTCCCCGCGGCGAAGGCCAGTGGGCGCTCGGCTACCGCGAGCCGCTGAACGCCAACGAACAGTCCAAGAAAGACGACAACCCCCTCCACGTACGCGCTCGCATCGAAGACATCTACGCCAAGAACGGCTTCGACAGCATCGACAAAGGCGACCTACGCGGCCGATTCCGCTGGTGGGGCCTGTACACCCAACGCAAGCCCGGCTACGACGGCACCTGGACCGGTGACGACAACACCGACATGCTCGAGGACTCCTATTTCATGTTGCGGGTCCGCAGCGACGGCGGTGCCCTCACCACCGCGGCGCTGCGCACGCTGGGCGAGATCTCGACCGAGTTCGCCCGGGACACCGCCGACATCTCCGATCGGCAGAACATCCAGTACCACTGGATCCGGGTGGAAGACATGCCCGAGATCTGGCGGCGCCTCGACGAGGTCGGTTTGCAGACCACCGAGGCGTGTGGCGACTGCCCCCGCGTCGTGTTGGGTTCGCCGCTGGCCGGTGAGTCGCTGGAGGAAGTGCTCGACGGCACCCCAGCGGTAAACGAGATCGTCAAGCGCTATATCGGTAAGCCTGAGTACTCCAACCTGCCGCGCAAATTCAAGACCGCCATCTCAGGCCTGCAAGACGTTGTGCACGAGATCAACGACGTCGCCTTCATCGGCGTCAACCATCCCGAGCACGGGCCCGGGTTCGACCTATGGGTGGGCGGTGGCTTATCTACCAACCCGATGCTCGGCCAGCGCGTCGGCACGTGGGTGCCGCTGGACGAGGTGCCCGATGTGTGGGAGGGCGTGGTCAGTGTCTTCCGCGACTACGGCTACCGCAGGCTGCGGGCGAAGGCGCGGATAAAGTTCCTGATCAAGGACTGGGGCGTAGAAAAATTTAGGGAAGTTCTCGAACAGGAATACCTAAAGCGTCCGCTACTAGACGGGCCAGCCCCGGAGCCGGTCGCCAGGCCCATCGACCACGTCGGGGTGCAGAAACTCCGCAACGGGCGAAACGCGGTGGGCGTGGCCCCCATCGCTGGCCGGGTGTCCGGCACGATCCTGTCCAAGGTCGCCGACCTGGCCGAGGCCGCCGGCAGCAACAGAGTCCGGTTCACCCCCTACCAGAAGCTGATCGTGCTCGACGTTCCCGACGAGAATGTCGCCCAGCTCGTTGAGCAGCTCGATGCGATCGGCCTGCCGTCGACCCCATCGCTGTGGCGACGCAACCTGATGGCCTGCTCAGGCATCGAGTTCTGCAAGTTGAGCTTCGCCGAGACGCGCAAACGGGCGCAGTCGCTGGTCCCCGATCTGGAACGCCGCCTGGAAGACCTCAACGCCCAGCTCGACGTGCCGGTGACGGTCAACATCAACGGCTGCCCAAACTCGTGCGCGCGCATCCAGGTCGCCGACATCGGGTTCAAAGGCCAGATAGTCGACGAGGGCAACGGCTCCGAGGAGGGCTTCCAGGTTCACCTGGGCGGCAGCCTGGGCCTGGACAGCGGCTTTGGCCGCAAGCTGCGCCAGCACAAAGTCCTCTCCACCGAGCTCGGTGACTACATCGAACGTGTCGTACGCAACTTCGTGAAACAACGCGAGCAGGGTGAGCGTTTTGCATCGTGGGTGGTGCGAGCGGAAGACGAGGATCTTCGATGAGCGCTAGCGCGAAGAGCACGGGTACAGATGAGCGCTAGCGCGAAGAGCAC
>JBMYXJ010000517.1:0-2798 GCA_049608285.1 Mycobacterium sp.
CAGCGGCGACATCGTCGACCGGCTGGAAGCAGTGTTGGACGAGTCGGAACGGCTTATGCGCGAGTATCCCCACTTCGCCGACTTCGAGCGCGCGATCCGCGCCGAAAGCGGCCCACAGCTGCGCCGTGACGAGGGGCAACAACTGGGGTTCAAGGCGCTGCGCGACGTCATCGCCGACATCATCGGCGACACCGCCGCACAGGGACTGTTGCCGGCCGGCACCGATCCTGAGGCAGCGGTGAACGCCATTTACGCGCTCACCCGGGGGTTGACCGAACAAGCGGCGAACCGTCCCAGGCAGACTCACCGCGCAAACCTACTCTCGGCTAAGCGCCTCATTAGGGGAACTCTGTTCCGGGCCACCCCGGAGCGCGCCACTCCCGACGTCGCCGGTTCAGTTGGGTGAGCACGGCGGGCCCCGTCGATACCGATGCCTGGGCTATCGGATGCCCTCGGCGACGGCCTTGATCTGCAGGCATTCCTCGAATCCTGCCAGTCCCATCTCGCGGCCGATGCCGGACTGTTTATAGCCGCCGAACGGGACATCGCCCGAGTACCACACGCCGCCATTGACATTGATCGTCCCGGCACGCAATCGAGAAACTACCCAGTCGATTCGCACGCGGTCGTTGCCAAACACCGTGCCCGACAAGCCGAACGGCGAGTCGTTGGCGATTCGAACTGCGTCCGCATCGCCGTCGTGCGGTAACACCACCAACACGGGCCCAAAAATCTCCTCGCGCGCGACGCGCGCATCATTGCTCAACCCAGTGATCACGGTCGGCTCGATGTAGAAGCCCGAAGGCAACCTCGCCGGACGCCCGCCCCCACAGGCAAAAGTACCGCCCTCCTGCAGCGCCAGGGCGAGGTAACCCCGCACTCGATCCCGCTGTTTGGCAGAAATCAGTGGGCCACAGACGGTTTTGGGGTCAGTGGGATCACCGGTCGGGATGCTCGCCATGGTGGCAGCCGTCATTCGCACCGCCTCGTCGTAGTGCTCCCGCGGCACCACCAGCCGGGTCGTCAACGCACAACCCTGTCCCGCGTGCGTACAGACTGTAAATGCTGCCGCCGAGCACGCTGAGGCCAGGTCAGCATCGTCCAGCACGATGAAGGCGGACTTGCCGCCTAGCTCCAGAGATACCTTCTTGATCGTCTGCGCCGCTGTGGTCATCACCGTTCGGCCAGTTGCCGTCGACCCGGTGAACGACACCAGATCGACCCGCGGATCCCCCACAAGCTGGGCGCCGACTTGATGGTCACTCGAGGTCACGACGTTGACCACCCCGGGCGGGAAGTCAGTTTTCTCGGCGATGACGCGGGCTACCTCCGCGGCGCACCACGGCGTATCGGGAGCAGGTTTGAGCACCACGGTGTTGCCAGCAGCCAATGCTGGCCCGAGCTTGGCCAGGTTGATCTGGTGCGGAAAGTTCCAGGGCGTGACCGCGCCGACGACGCCGAAAGGCTCGCGCACGATCGTGCGCCCGGTGTGGACACCCAGCGGGGCAGCTGCACCTAAATCTTGACGCCAGGAATAGTTTTCGGCGGTGGCAGCCGGAATCTCGAGGTCATCTACCGGTACCTCCAGTTGCCCCTTGTACGTCAAGGCGATGGGTGCACCCACCTCCGCGACGGTGACCGCACGTAGCGCCTCGATCTCCCCGATCAACGCTGCACGCAGCTGTCGCAGGCACTGCACCCGCAACTCAACATCGCGCGACCAGTCCGATTCGTCAAACGCTCTACGAGCGGCGGCCACCGCGCGGTCCATGTCGTCTCTGGTGGCGTCGGCCGCCTCACCCAACGGCTCTTCGGTCGCCGGATTGATCGTCGTGAAAGTGCCACCGCGCCCGGCCGTCAACTCACCATCGATGAGCAACTCGGTCACCTTCTGGGACATCACTCAGGGCACCACCAGAGAGCTGTTAAGGGCTCGCGACAGCAACAGTTAGGCCAGTACTCGTTGTGTCGGGGCAAATTCCACGGGAATGGCTTCCGGGCCGCTGACGAAGTGGGCCATAGCGCACTCCTGGGATGTGTGTTCAGGGTCAAATCAAGCGGCTGTTGCCGAAGGTCATGTCTACGTTGGCCGCCGAACTCGAGAGCATCGCACGCTTGGGCAATCCCAACGCGGCGAGTTCGGCCGCATAGGGGTGATCACCAAGACGAACCTCGACACCACCAGGTCGGTACCGCACTCCGCTGAGCAGCATTTCCCCCGGAGTTTCCCGAGTCACGCCGTCCAAGTGGGAATAGGTGTTATGCACCTGCTTACGCGAGGTGAACGCTGACGGCACAGGCAGGCCAGGCCGAAAATCCATACTCACGGCCAGTTGTCCGTCGATGGCTACCTCGAATCCGAAGTCGAATCCGAACCTACGCCCGTTGCGAACGCTGAAATCAGCCAGCACCTTCGGATAGCCCCAGATCGTCCGGCCGGCTTCCAAAGTGAAGGACTGATCGACGGGAAGGTGATGGACGAACGCGCCTGCCGACCGCAGCGCAGCCAAACCCGTGGCCTCCGACGCCGGAGTTCCCGGTGGATTCACCATCACATTGGTGCCGTATTCGTAGTACTGGCCGAGGTCGGAGTCCTCGTAGCGCATCAGCATCAACACAACCAGCGCCCGGTTCTTCCGGAAGCGGCACACCTGCAGGCCGCTGTAGTCGATCATCCGTTGCGCGGCTTGCGCGTCAACAACGAACATTGCGGTGTGCTGATGGGCGGTGCGAACCCGGACCGGCATGGTCAGCACGGTGCCGGCGATGGTGTGTTGGACGACCGAAGTGGGATCGGA
>JBMYXJ010000518.1:0-2774 GCA_049608285.1 Mycobacterium sp.
CCGCGGCAACCTTGAAAAGAGTGCCCGTGATTTCAAGCCCCCCCACTGGGGCGGATATTGTGTCAAGCGCCTGTGCGGATGATTTTGGCGATGAGTTCCGGTGAGCAGCCGACCGCTGCGGCGAGTTTCGCGTGAGTCCACCGATCCCGCTCAGTCGCCCACAACCGCCGAATCAATTCGTCCCGCTGCTGACGATGCACATCAGCAGCCCGCGAAGCATCTCCCGCTTTCCGGTGATGCTCGGCGGCCTGCCGAGCTAGCGGGTCCACGCGTCAGGTTCCTTTGACGTTGAGCACCTGACGTAGCGTGTGTTCAATATCGACAAGTTCGGCGGCATCGGCCATCACAATATCGATGTCCTTGTACGCGTCGGGGATCTCGTCTACCCATTCGTCGCCGTGCCGGTATTCGATGCCCTGCATCCGGTCGGCTAGGTCGTCGGCGGTGAACAGCTCGCGGGCTTTGCGTCGGGAGTATCGGCGGCCGGCACCATGCGGTGCGCTGCAGAGCCCGCCCTGATGCCCCTTGCCGCGCACAATGTACGAGCGGGTGCCCATCGAGCCCGGGATGACCGCCCGGACACCATCGTGGGCGTCGACCGCGCCTTTGCGGGTCAGCCAGACATCCTTGCCGCCATGCTTCTCTTTGCGGGTGTAGTTGTGGTGGCAGTTGATCCGCTCAACCTCAATGCCGGTAGCGCCGTCGCTGTCGATACCCATCCAATGGGCCAGTGCTTGACGAAACCGGTCCATCATTTCGGCGCGGTTCTCCAGCGCGAACCGCTGTGCCCAGTTCAACTCCCGCAGATATGCGGCGAACTCAGGTGTGCCCTGCGGCAGGTACGCCAGGTCTGGGTTTGGCAGCTGAACCCACCAGCGCTGGCACAGCTTCTGGGCGACCTTGATATGCTTCTGCGCGATCTTGTTCCCCACCCCACGCGACCCGGAGTGCAGGAACATCCACACCCGCTCTTGCTCGTCGAGGCAGAGTTCGATGAAGTGGTTGCCGCCGCCGAGCGAGCCGAGTTGTTCGCGCCATTTCGGGGAATGGGAGAGGTCGACGTTGCGATGGGTGAGGTCTTCGCCGTCATCCCCGGGCCAGGCCAGATTCTGCAGGGTGACGATCCGCGCCTCGGTGAACGGGAACCGCTCAAGGTTGCGGTTGTAGTTCCCCGGAGACAGCGGGATCGCGGACTCGATGGACTCCCGCAGCGCCGCGAGGTCACGGCCCTCGATGTCGTCGGCGGTGTAGATCGTTCGGGCGGCGATCATCCCGCACCCGATGTCCACGCCTACGGCGGCCGGGATCACCGCGTCGATAGTCGGGATGACGGTGCCGACCGCCGAACCCTTACCTGAGTGGGCGTCGGGCATCAGCGCGACGTGCGGGTGCACGAACGGCATCGACGCGGTTTCGGTGGCCTGCTCGATGGTGTTGTCGTCGATCATGCTGGCGAAATTCAGCAGCTTGTGCCCTCGCTGGGGTGCCATCACGCGCCTCTCACTGTCCATTCGGGGAGGCCGGGTCGCGTATCCGGCGACCCGGCCTCATCTCGAATAATGAGCATTCGTTTGGTATTCATTTCCGCACCAACACATTTAAGGGTGAGGGTCAGTTTCACTGTCGCAGTGTCTTGCCATTGGACCACGAGGCCATGATTGGAGGCCCCGAGTGGGATCGAACCACCATTACTGCTACGTCTGCCTTCATCCGGTCGATTTGATGCGTCTACCTGGTTGTTGAATCTAGAGCGATAACTTGATGCTGATGGGCCGATGTGCCTCTGCCAGCTTGGGCTACCCCGGCCTGTGGTGCCGGGGGCAAGGGTCGAACTTGCACTGTGCATCGGTGTTCCTGAGCTTCAGTTGTCAATCTGAGATTCGCCAGACCGAAGCCTGACCATCGGGCGCTCTAACCCGAAACCTGTGTACCCCCTTCAAAGATGAAGCTCAGAAGGTCGGCGCCGTAATGCACGTCGACCACGTCGATCAGATTGGCCTCTTCGCGCGCGAACTTCACTGCCGTGCGCAACTTGTCCAGTCGGGCGCTGATTGCCGCCAAAGTGTCGGCGGGCATGGCGCCCGAAAACTCGGTCTTCTCCCACGTGCCCACGATGATGTCCTCGGTGAAGACCTGCACCTGCGCTGGATGTTCCTTTGTGGCCTCGGCCAGTACGTGATTGCGGGGAATCTTCTTAGTGCGCACCGTCGAAATCGGCGTCGATACATGCACGCCGCGGTTCGCGTCGTATGACCACTGGCTCGTCGGATCGAGCACCGGCAAGCGGCCGACGAACGCGGCCAGCTTCTCCAGTTCTTTCTCTATGAACATCAGTGTCGTCACGGGGACATCGGCGGCGATGACAGTTCCGTCCACTGTCACATCGGCCTTGGTGCGTGTGTTGGCCGCGTCTTTTGTCGCGGTGACGTCGATCAGGCGGGTCAGTGCGGCGGTGAGTTGCTTCACGACCTCGGATGACTTGATCTGCACGGAGACGGCCTCGGGCGGGAGGCGGTCACCGTCCTCTTCATCCTTCGGCGTGTACCGGCGACTCAATCCAGCGAAGAGCGGCTTCTTCTCCAGCGAGTGGTAGAGGTCGGTCTCGACGCGAGTTGTCTGACTCTTGACGCCCTTTTCAATGGCGATGATCTGGTTGAGCTTGGTCATGCCGCGAACTGTACCGCAGTACAGTCTGTGCGCCAACACAACTAGCCCCTGCGTGTTGGCGTGCCGGTTGGAGGAATCGAACCTCCGTAGCCAGTGGCGGGTGATTT
>JBMYXJ010000519.1:0-2774 GCA_049608285.1 Mycobacterium sp.
GCCCGCGACCCGAAACTCGACTCGTTCGGTGATTACCGCCGCTTCGGTCGAAGGGCCCACCCCGACTGCGGGTGCTACTTGGCTGCCGCTGTCACCGGACATCGACCTCGGGCCACCGGAGGGTTCGACGATCAAAGTGCCGTGGATCATGTTCATCCCGCAGGCGAAATCGAACTCGCCGACCTTGTCCGGAGTGAACTCCAAGGTTGCGGTCCCGAACGCTGGCAGCGTTTTTGAGGCGCCGAAATCGGCGAACACGACCCGTGAGGTGCAGTCGCCCGACTCCTGGCGGTCAAAGCGCAACCGTAGCGGTACTCCCTCGGTGACTCTGATCACGTTGGGGGAGTAGCCGCCTTTGACGGTGATGTCTACTTCCTGCGCCCCGCTGACCAAGTGGGCCCGGCGTGCGGTTTTGGGGCCGAAGAAGAACCATCCCAAGAACCCCAAGATGGCCGTGGTGGCGGCGATCACGATGACTTCATAGATTCCCATGGCGACGCCTTTGCTCGATGGACACACGGAGATCATATACCCCCATGGGGTATAGTGCTAGGGGTACGTATCCGTTGGTGTCGCCGAAAGCTTGAAGCGGCATCATCGATGGCCCCTGGGCGGCACCGACGCGCTGGATGGTCTCATTCAGCGTGGTTCATTCAGCGTCGAAATCGTGTCCGGCTTCGGTGAGTAGGAGCTCGGCGAACTTGGCGCTGGCGGGCCCCATCCGTTCATTCTTGGCCCAGGCAAGAAAGGTCGTGTAGTGCACGGGGGGCAGTACAGGCACCGCGTTCAGGTCGGGGAAACGGCCGGTTTCGCTGGCTGGCAACAAGATACTGCCGAGCCCATGTCTCACCATGGCAGCAGCGACGTAAAAGTCAACGGGCACTTCATAGGGTGTGCGCGGCGTGATACCGGAGTCGCTGAAGGCGCTATCGACCACGCGCCGCAGCCCAACGTCGGACGGAAACCCGAGGAGGTCTTCCTCAGCAAGTTCGGCAATCTCGATTTTATCGCGCTGGGCGAGGTCATGGTCTGCCCGACAGACGAAGAGCATCGGCTCCTCGGCCAGCAACCGCATCTCGATATTGACGGGGAAGCGATCCGGCGCTGACACCAACGCTAGATCCAGTGAACCGTCGGCGATCGCGGATAGGTGTGCCGCCCGCCCAGGCGGGCAGTTCCGGAGTCTGATTTGGACGAGCGGGTAGTCACGGTGAAACCCGCCAAGGATTCTGGGCAGATCCAGAGTGCTGGATGAGATAAGCGATCCGAACTCAACGATTCCCGACAGCTGACCGCGGTATTCGATAACCGAGTCCTTCGCCAGGCGCGCGGCATGGATTACGCGGCGGGCATGTTCAACGAAGAGCTCCCCAGCGGGAGTGATCTTGATCTGCTGTCTGGATCGGTCGAACAGTTCGACCCCAAGTTCTTTTTCGAGCTTGCCCACCGATGTGGACAGCGCGGACTGGACGACGTGGACTCGTTGGGCGGCCCGAGAAAAGTTCATCTCGCTGGCCGCAGCAATGAAGTACTCAAGCTGGCGTAGCTCCACCCGCTCTAAGTTATCACCATATTAGATGAAAGAGATCGCAATTAGTCGTTGGACTGGATTACCGCGCATTGCTGAGATGGTTGCATGTCCTACAAAATCGGGGTGTCATCGTCGCTACCTCATCGCTGGTGCGGGAACTATCGGATCGGGTCCGGTGCGCTGCCCAAGCCGCCACCGCCAGGGTATTCCCGATATGTGGGGCGGGTGGGCGCGCTGGCGGTCGCCTTGGGTGTTGGCATGGCGATTGCCTCGATGCCGGCGATAGCGGCCGCCGATACCACCGGTTCGGATAGCTCATCGACGTCGGATGCCTCCGGTTCGTCGTCCGCGACGAGCGGCTCGGACTCCACTGGGTCGGATGCAACGAGTCCATCGGGTCCCTCCTTAAGCGCGAGCGATTCGGACGCGACATCTGAGGCGGACATAACGAGTGACAAGCCCGGAACAGCAGCATCGGAAGTGGACGACTCACTTTCCGACATTGGCGGCGATCTTTCCGATAATGGCGACGACGCTTCTTTGGACCTGCCGACAACACGGGTCTCGGGTGCTTTGACATCGGCGGACACCGTCGCTTCAGATTTGGTTTCAGATGAGGCCCCTGGTGTTTCGGGCTCAGATGAGTCTCCGAATCGCCAGGCCATCGAGTCGGAAACATTCTCGTCGACGGGCTCGTCAGACATGGCCGTCGCGGATGTGGAGCCGACGGGGCCTGCGATAGCTGTGGCCCAGGTTGGAGCGAAGCGCGCGGTTAGTGGGCCGGAGGTCGAGACTACAGACGGTGGCCCTGGTGCTCCCTTGGCGGACCCGCTCGACTGGGCCGCGGCGGCATACGTGCGCCGTGAAGCGGGCATCGGTGAAGTGACGAGCGCGGCCCAGTCCGCCGCGCCACGCTCTGGTGGTCCGACTGCGGCCAGCCCCGCTGTGGATGACAGTTTTTGGTTGGTTGGCCATGGCACACCCAAGCACCCCGATGCTGGGCTGTTGTGGGGCAACGGATTCAGCTGGGACGCGACGACATGCACGGGTGGCATGGTCTGTCACGGCGGCTCCGCCGGGTGGTTCGGTGATGGTGGGGATGGCTTCAACGGCGGCAACGGCGGCCACGGCGGGCGATTCTTCGGCAACGGCGGCAATGGTGGCGCCGGCAGCGCAGCGGTGACTCCGGGGCAGGCCGGCGATGACGGTGGCATCGGCGGCAACGCGGGACTTTTTGGCGGCG
>JBMYXJ010000520.1:0-2748 GCA_049608285.1 Mycobacterium sp.
GCGCTTCCCGATCGCGCACGCGACGTCCTCTGCGCCGTCGTCCAGCACGTGGCCTCGCTCCCAAACTCGGACTGGGCCCAGATATCAGTAGGTGACGGCCAGGGTTGGCCGCTGCCCCAGTGGCTCGAGGGCGACTCCGACGGATTGATTCAACATCGCAAGGTCAGGCCGTGCGTTATCCTCGACGATCTTCCTGACGACCCTGAGCTCGTCCTGCCGGGGCTCAAGCGCAATCTGCGGGAGTCACTGCGCCGCGCTCGGAATCGATCAGCCAAGATGGGCAACATCAGTTTTCGTTGCGTCACCGATCCCGTCGAGATCGCTGATGCGGTCCGCCAGATCATCCGGCTGCACACGATGCGGTCCGAGATGCAGGGCAAAGTTACCCACGCGAATATGCTGGGCGGGCGCATCGACGACTTCCTCAGCGAAGCGGCGGTCCGGCTGGCGCGCGAGGAGCTGGCCTCGGTGCAGCTGGCCGAGCATTCGGGCGTCCCGGTGGCGGCGCAGTTAGTGGTCTCCGACGGAAGCGCTGACTACATCTCGGTAAGCGGGCTCGATCCGAAGTACTGGGATCTGAACCTGAATACGATGTTGATCTTCAAGGCAGTGCAGGCTGCCGTCACCACTGGACGCAGCTCGGTCAACCTGTCGACCGGCCCGAACGTGGCCAAGATGCGGTGGAGCTCGAAAGTGGTCACCCACCACGACTTCGACATCGCCCCAACGGGACGCCGTTCCCAGCTCCTCCACGAGGGCTACACCCACCTGGCGTCCGCGTTGGACAGCCACCAGGAACGACGGCGACATCGGGTGTTGGGCACCGGCGGGCAATCGAACCGGTGGAAGACGCTGAGGCGAAATGCAGGGATTCGAAGTCGCCGTGGAGCTGGGTAAACTGTTACGAGCGCCGAAGAAATGGTGGAACGTCATCGCGATCGTCGCCGGGGTCGAGGCAGCAGCCGCCGGTGTACACCGCAACCGCTCAGGGCGTCGTGTCGGTCACCAATCCGCAGAACAGGCCGCCGAGCGCTGAGGATGTCGCTGGACTTACCGATCGCTGCCTTCCAAGCCAACGCGGCGTCAACTCCCGAGGCCTTCCGAGGCTGCTGATTTCGCCGAGTTCGCCCGCGCCGCTGCGGCCCGATATACGCCCCGAGAATCGCGGATCTGGGAAATCTGGAACGAGCCGAACAGCAGCGATTATTAGGTGCCGCGCCCGGATGTCGATCGCTACGGGGAGCATTTCCGGGCCGCGTCAGATGCTCTCCACAATGTGGACAACGGAGCCACGGTGATCACCGGAGGCGTAGCGAGGCACGGACACCCCCGCCCGCCCTGCACGACCTGACGCAGCGTCGGGGTGACGGCGGCAAGAAGATCTGGATCACCGAATTCGGCGCTCCCACCAGAGTCTCACTGGAAGCGATGTCCGAAACCGGCCAAGCGGCTTCGCTGATGGACACCCCAGGTAGAGGTAGCGGCCATAGGGGAGACCGCGAGAACGAAGATTCGCGACTCACGTCTCGACATCGCGCGCGGCCTCGCGATCATCGCGATCATGCCGGTGCACGCCTACCGGGGAGCGGAGCAAGCCGGCATCCCGGATCACCGGCACGATGTGATGCTCGAGTTGATCGCCAGCCCCTGGTGTCCCAGTCTCTTCGCATTCGTCGGAGGCCGCTTTGTGGCGCGCGCCGTCAGGCAACGCGGTGTAGGTAACTACGTCCGCTCTCGCGTTGCGCAGTTCTTCAGCATCTATCTCATCTGGACGGCCCTGCAATTCGGGGGGCGGGTCCGTCGTCGTTGGCGAGGCGGCGCGTCGCGTCGGGCTTGGCTGGGTGCTCGACGAACCGGCCTGGCTGAACGAGAGGGCGACGCGCCCCAAGCTCGCCTAGCACGTTTTTAGACTCTATTCAAGCGCGAAACACGTCGTGTATGTCACTTTTTAGCGACGCTGGCTCTGTAGCCTGAATGGCCCTTTATGTGGTTAATCCGCGAGCTTCTTGTAATTCAGCTAATTTTTCGCCAACAGGTGCGATCCACTTTCTCAGTATCAAGCAGCAACATCATTTTCACTACTTTTTCGATTCGCACAAAACCTCTCTGCTTTGCGTGCAAACTCCGATCAACAGTGTAAATACGCCTTGACCCTTTTGCGAAGTGGGGTATTTGTGATGCGATCTGAGCCTTTCCAGCAAACTGTCGATACCTCTCGCCCAGACAGTTATGCAGCGGGTTTCAACTCAGTTTCGCTAAACCCGCGATGCAGCCGGTGGTTCGGCGCACTCGCGGTAACCGCGGGCCTCGCCTGCGCGACCGTCGTCGCCGCCGGAACCGGAATCGCCGCCGCCGACACCGGCGCTTCCGGCCAGACTTCCTCAGACTCTTCGTCTTCGACCGGGTCATCTTCGACCAAACAAGCAGCTGCCGACAGCGATGGAGCCGAGCGCGCATCCTCCACGGATACGCGGGAGCCCGCGGAATCAGGTGAATCCACAGACCGAGACCCAAAGATTTCGACGTCTCGCACTGAGCGCGCCGACCCGGGATCGCAGGATGACGACCCGGGAATGGACGAGGCGGACCGGCCCCGCGCCACCGCGCGGGAGTCCGATACGCCGGCGGTGAACGAGGAGGCCGATGCCGCGGCCGAGACATGGGACAACGCGGTAGTGGTCACGGAGCCCGCCGAGCCCACGGAGCCCACGGTGGCGGCGGAGCCCACGGAGCCCACGGTGGCGGCGG
>JBMYXJ010000521.1:0-2744 GCA_049608285.1 Mycobacterium sp.
TGGCGGTGGCGGCGTCGGTGGCGGCGTAGGTGACGGCGTCGGTGGCGGCGTCGGTGGGGTTCTTGCGTTTGTACCAAATGGCCGCAGCCGCCCCGCTGGCGAACGCCATCACCATGGGGGATGGAACCAGCACAATTCGTGGCTTACACAGCCCTGCCGCAGCGTATAGCCTTGTGATGGCCGACTCGACAGAGTCCAGGTCTGCACGGTCGGTGCGCATGGCATTCGCGATCCAACTCTGGGCGATTGCGTCCATTTGCTCTTTTTCATCAGGCGTAATCCCGCCTTCCGCCCGTTTTGGTGTTCGAATAATCTTGCTCATTTATCGTCTCCCTCTATCTCGGCCAGTAGGGCGCGGGTGGATTCTGAGGCTATGACAAGCGGCTCATTGCGCCCCGTCTTGAAATCTTCCTCCCAACGCTTCAGCGCCTCACGCAGTCGCCTGATCTCGGCAGCCTGCGAGCGCAGTTGCGCCATGGTCTCATCGTACTCGGCGCGGTCCATGGTGATTGTGTCGGTCATCAGCCTCTCCTCCCTGGTTCAACTACTCGGCGTCCTGAGGGCAACGCGGTAGAAATCTGTGTCTACGCTTGAATCCTCAGACTTGCACCGGAGGCACCGCCGGTTGCCCCGCCCCCACGACTCGAAGGGCCTCCGACACGTCAGGCACGCGCGCGTGGTCGTCTCCCCCAGGTGCATGGGGTCTCGGCGCTTGCTGTGCCGCTTCACCCCAGCGCGCTCCAGGTGCTGCCTGAGTTTGTGGTAGGATACGCCCAAGTTCCGGGCGACGGCGGCCATGCTCACGTCTTTGGCGTACATCGCCAGGGCTTCGTCCTGCTGCTCAGGTGTCATGCGAACCCCTCCAACGTGATTTCCCGTGGGCGCATATCGTGGACCCCTATGCCCAACACTGGTTTGCCCATTGCGTGCATGTATCCGATCTCGTAGGTCACGCCCCGCGATTCCTTCCAGCCGTCGTCCGTAAGAACGATCATGTACTCTGCGGCGTCGAGGAACGGTCGGCAGTGCGCCAGCCAGAACTCGGACGTGCCTGGCAAAGCGCCCTCGCCGGCAGCGGTTGACAAGGCGTGGCCGTGGGCGATCGGGCTGTACACCACAACGCCCTGAGACAGCAGGGAATGGGCGGCAGCGCAGGCGGACGCAAACGCGTGAGGGCGGCCCTTGGGGTGGTTCGTGTACGGGCTGGCCAGATAAACAATGCCGCCAGCAGGGGGCTTGGGTTTGAGCCTGGTCTCGGCGCGCGATAAATCATTCAGGTACATCGGCATGGGGGCCCTCCAGAGGCAGTTCCAGTTGCGGGTCGTTGGCCAGGGCCAGGTACAGGTCGAGGGCCGCGCCCATGGCCTCTAACGGGGGTGTTCCTTTAGCCAGGGCCCCCCGGTAGTTTTGGTACACGCGTGGGACTTTCGACCAGTCAACTTTACGATTCATGGGTGTTCTCCATATCCAGCCCCATCTGCTCGGTGGGGAACACGTAGCACCACGCGGCGGGTACTCCAGGGGCAATCTGGGATTTCTTGTGGCGGACCCCGTGCTCAGCCAGCCAGTCCTTGAGGTTCGTCAGGGACAACCGGTGCTCCAACAGAAAGGCCTTAAGCTCGCTCGACTGCACGGCTAGGTCTTTCGTGTCCTTGCAGTACCGGGCGACAGGTTCCCGCTCGGCGTCTTGCGATGGGAACGTTAAGGAACCGCGCGAGCGGTCCCCCGTCTCCCACCACACGACCCGGTGGCGGTTGTGAACCACGTAGTCGGACACCAGGCTCACCAGTCGGGCTTCCTCGTTCTCCACTGCGTGGCTGGCTCCCTCGGCCTCCCGCGCTGCTGCGAGAACAGTGTCGGCTATATCAAAGTCAATGAGCCCTGCCTGCCGGGCCAGCATCCCGCCGACCAGCGCGGCGGCCAGCTGCCATCGCTGGAACCGGTCGGCGCCGTCAAGGTTGGTGTTGGCCAGAATAAAGGCCTCAGCGGAACGCAGCATGTCCGCAATCTCGCCCCTCATGCGGACCACATGGGCCATGTAGCAGAGGCCCGGGAGCGCGTAGTCCCGCTTCATCGCCCGGTGCAGGACTTCCGCCTCCTCGGTTGTGAGCATGTGGTTACGATCGAAGTGCAACTCCAACACCCGCCGCTTGATCGGCTCGTCGATGTCCTTCTCCGGGTAGTCAGACAGGGGCCGGTTCGTCGTGACGATCGGGACCATCGACCAGTGGGGCGCACGCTGCATGGTGCGGTTCTGGTTGAGCGCGGCCTTACCCTCACCGTTAGGGCCAGCGTAGCCGAAATTGCATATGCGCTCAGGGTACCAGCGGCTGATTTCATCCACGAACATGGGGATCGAGGAAAGCGCCCCCATCTGAACAAAGGTGGCGTTCTCCGTTGACGTCGAAGACACCACCAGGTGCGCAGGGTCTCCATACAGGGACGTAGCCAGCATGGCAGCGGTTGTCTTCCCAGTACCGGTCGTGCCGGACAGGGCCAGTACAGCGGAGTGCCAACCAGTGATTTCCAGTAGAGGCGAGGCCAAGCCTGCCAGCAGAGCATACCGGTGGAACTCCAACCCCGGGCGGTTAAGGGTGGCGACCGCCGCGACCCAACGATCAAGATCTCCCTCGGGGGGCACGGTCAAGCGTTCGACCACTGTAGTGGACTGCACGCGGGCGGGCAGCAGACCCTCCTTCGTCACTTTCTGGCCCGCCATGATGAAGTCGTCTCCGAACCACCCC
>JBMYXJ010000522.1:0-2737 GCA_049608285.1 Mycobacterium sp.
GATGCGGGCCGGGTGTGGGGCTTGTGGTTGCCGGTAGCCGTCGGCGTCTTCACATGCCAAACCAGCGGGGGCGTGGCAGGTGGGGCAGGGCACGACGGGGTGGACGCGAGAGGCGCCAGGCATCGAGGTCGTGGTCATCCGCCATGCCCATGTCCCTTGTTCGCCGCCGCACCATTCCCAGCGGTGGCCGCGGTCGTCGATGAACACACGGTCGGGCGGGTTGATCGCGTCGATAGCGGATCGCGCCAGGTGGCGAAACACCTTGTGTGTGTCCGCTGCCATCTCGGAGAACTCGATGCCTTTCTCTGTGGCGGCTGGAACTGTTGCCCGCCAGATCGCTTCGGCTACGTGTTCTATGTCAGCCACTCACAGCCTCCCCTTGTTCTGTTCGTACCCATACGTTGTGGCATTCCGTGCAGCGGGGTCTTCCGGCTGAGTAGCGGTTCTGCCCGCAGTCGATGCACAGGAACTGGCGGTAGCGGGTGTGGCGTTCGGTGTCAGGCATCGGCGAGTTCCATCTGCTCACCGGGTATGGCGCGCAGGCCCGCTAGTGCCTTCTCTAGTTGGTCTACCGCGCGCCTGATGCTGCCGAGCGCGAAGCCATCAGTGAGGCGCGATACCGCCTCGTTTAGGTCGCGACTCTCGCGGATGAGTTGGCCGATGACGCGTAGTTCGCCGAGCCCGATAACCCCGCTGGGGCGCCAACGCTGGGGCTCTTCCTTGTCGTCGGCGAAATCGACTTGAGCGCGGAGAGCATTGGTGATGGCCAGCATCTGGTCGGCTAGGCGCCGTGCGTCGGGGACGGCCCGCATTCTCCGCGCAACTTCATCCTCGATGCGTTGCTGGTTCTCGGCGTGTAGGTCGTTGCGGGCGCGGCCCCGGACATCCGAGATGGCCTGCGCGCGCAACGTGTCTTGGCGGGCCATGATGGACCGCACGGCCTCCCAGGACGGGCAGTGAATGCGGGGCCGCCGGTCGGGCTTCTGGATGACCCGCATACGCGTCTTGGACGTTCCGGGGACCATGAGCCCCCACCCGGCGGGCAGCTCACCGTCCTGCACGATGCCCGGGTCGCTGACGACCAGCCACCATTCGTGGCATTGGTCGGCCCAGGCGTCGGACTTGCCGGGCTTGTTGAGTTCGCAAAGCCAGTCCGCGCGTGAGACTTTCAGTTCATGGCCGACGAGGATGCGGCCGGACGTGGATGTGAAGCCCACGTAGATCGCGTCACAGCCCCCACCGGAGCGGCCGTTCCAGCCCACCTCGGGCAGGAAAATCCCACCCGGGAGGGGCGCGCCGGGCTTGATGTAATGGCGTTCCAGCCGCGCGAGCAGTTCCCTAGTTGTGAGCTCAGGCATCGACGCCTCCGAAGTCGAGGCACATTTGGTCGAGGCGGCGGGCGGCTATCTCGCAGTACTTCTCTTCTAGTTCCACACCGATTGCTTTGCGGCCCAAGTTCCTAGCGGCCACTAGCGTCGATCCCCCCCCTGCGAAGGGGTCAGCAATAACGCCGTCCGGGCACAGGTCGATGAGTTGCTCCATCACGTCGCCGGGTTTGGTGTGCGGGTGGCCTCCTGCTGCGGCTACAGCACCTCTCGCGCCGGCGACCATCCGGCGGGACGTGAAGACCGCCGAGCGGCCACCGAGACCGGAGGGCCACTGTCCGAGTAGGTAGATCGCTTCGGCGTCGCGCCGGATGCCGCCCATCGCGCCGCGGAATCCGCAAGTGGGGTGTTTCTGATAGACGGCGGTGAGGACTGTGTCTTGGGGTGGGGGGAGCATGAGGTCGCCGAACACGATTGCGGGTCGTTCCCATAGGGCGAGGGCGGCGTCTCGCACGGATGTGTCCTTGTCGTTGGCGATACCAGCTCGTCCATCGGACGAGCTGGTATGACCAGAGAGCCGCCCTTGCCGCCAGTTCCGCCCGTATGGCGGGTCTGTGACGAGCACATCGGCTTCCAGCCAGTCCGTGAGCCCCAGGCAATCCCCTAGGTACAGCGTGACTTGTTCGTCTTGGTAGTAGGGCTCAGGCATCGGCGGCCGCCCATCTGTGTCCGCAGGCGCATTCATGGCCGCCGTCGTGGCCGTCGTCGATGTCGCACAGGTGAATGGGGGCGACACGGTACGGGCCGATCAGGTCGCAGCGGGAGCACTCCTCGGCCTGGCAGACCTGGAGCCCATAGGCCATATCAGAGACGTAGTGCCGCGTGGTCACTTGTCCTCCTTGCGTTCTCGTCTCCGGTCGACTAGGCGCCCGTAGTGCACGACCCGTCCGGGTAGTGGTTTCCCGGGCTGGATGGTGTTGCGGCATAGTTGGCCTTTCGGCGCCTGGCACAGATCGCAGGAGTAGGCCAGGGACGCCAGAACGGTTGGGTCGGTGGGGTCGGTGGGGTCGGTGATGTCCACTCACGCACGCACCCCCGACTGAACGGAACCGTCATCGAGCAGCAACGTTCGCTGCCCCCGATACACCACAGGAACGCCCGCCGGGGGCTGGTTCTGCATCACTAGCCATCCCCGCGAACGTGATTCATCCCGCAGCGACTCAACACGGCGGTGACAGGAGTCGCAGGTCGCCAAACCATTCGATGCCTGATTCGTATCCGGGCGTCGTGAACCACCCATCCCACGCGGACGGCGATGATGTATCGCTGTGGCAGTGAACGTGCAACCCTCAGCCATCACTTCGCATCGGCCGGATGAACGCTCCACTATCACCTGTCGAACCTTCGGCGTG
>JBMYXJ010000523.1:0-2361 GCA_049608285.1 Mycobacterium sp.
GGTCGACATGTTCGCGTTCATGGAGCGCGGCACGCGCGAAGTGATGCTCGAACTCGCAACGCTCGGGAGGGCGTGACGGATGAGGATCTTCGACAGCCGTTCGCCGCACGCTGGGTTCTTCCCGCTGCAGGACTGGGGTTGGACCGAGCAGAGCGTCGGGCTGCACTCCCGCGCCGGGCTCTATGGCATCCGGCTCATCGGCCGACAGACCGGAGCCGGACAGGTCGGCACGCACGAAGAAGACGCCGAGCAGCGCGCCGATATGTCGGGGTTCTTGTTCTGGCCCCGCTCGACTCGCGCGATCAACACTGCGCGCGAGGTCTTTCCCGTCATGCGCACGGCGACCGGATCGTCCGGACCCACCACGCCGAGCACGCCATCTGACGGACCCGCTGGAGAGATCACCCCGAACAGTCGCAATCCGACCGGGCCGACAACGCCGAGTGGCGGTGCGAGCGGCGACGGCGGTTTCGGTGCCAACGACATCGAGGGCTTCTCGGAGAGCAATCCGAACTTCAACGGCCCTCCGCCTCCGCAGCACGGCGGGGCAGGCGATGCGCCAATCGCGGCGCCGGACGCTGGCTCCCCCGTCAGCAACGGCAACCCCACGAAGTCCGGTCGACAGGGAGACATCGGCTGGGAGCCCGAAACCGGCTGGGAATACGGCGGTGGTGGCCCGCAGACGCAGGGCGAGGTTCAGGGCACGGACTTCAACCAAACGGCCGACGACAACGTCTACTTCGACCCCGACACCGGTTGGGAATACCGCGGCGTCGACGATGAAGGCCCTGGCGGCGGAGACCCCAACGCACCAGGTGGCCCCGGCCCCGGTGGTGGCGCGGGCGGCGACGGTGGGCAGCGGTCAGCCGCGATGGTGCCCGAGCCCGTCAAGGCGCGTGCGCACGCTCCCCCGGCGACTTCGGTTCTACCGTGCGGCGGGCCGACTCCGACCCCGGACAAGCGGTTCTCGTCGTTGCGGCCGGCCGTTCCCGAGGTTGACGGTAAGAAGGTCTGGAACGCGTTCCCCGGCGGATACCTCGGACTCACCGTCATGGGCACGGATGAGGACGATCAGAACGAATACCTCGCCAGCGCAGATCCGCGCTTGATCGCCGCCAACCGCGGAAACCCGAACTACGGGACACTCGTGGCTGAGGTCAACGGCGACGACATCGATGCTGAACGTCAGGCGTCGCTTCAGTCGCTCATGCGCGTGCTGAAGAAGCCGTCCGGGAAGTACTCGCTCGAAGGCAACGACCGCAACGCGTTGGCCCTGAACATCGGAGCCGATGGCAAGGCGGCGACAATCGGCGGGTTTGTGGCTGATCACGGCAACGTCAACACTTGGGTCGGTGTCTGGTCAGTTCGCGACAGCGGCATGATCGACATCACGGACGGCGAGTGTGGGCACCGCATCGGCACGACCGCAGACGGGGAGCCGATTTCCCCCGTTCACGCAAGCACGCTGACGCTCATCCGCGACAAGGCGGGCGAGGATCAGCGAGACGGACCGATGCTGTTTGAGGTCAACTGGCCTGACCCAGACGACCTCCTATACCCGTCGCTCGTTCACATCGGATTCGATGAAGACTCGAAGTACAGCCTTCCGCGAGACAACCCGACGGATGAGTTTCAGGGAATGTGGCGGATGTACACGTCCGTCGTCGTTGATTTTGGAGGTGGCGGTGAGGACGAGCCGCCCTACCACATCCCGCCTGGCCAGCCCGACCCGCCAAAGCCCGGTGACGGGCCTCCCCCAGCCGGCCCCGATGGCGATCCGCCGCCGCCCGTCACCACGCCAAGCACGCCCAGAGGTGGCGAGACGCTGCCGGGAAGCAGTCAAGGCGGCGGCGACAAGCCGACCAAACCGCTTGGCGGTTTCGGAACGCCACCGAGCAGCGGCGATGGTCCCAATCGGAGGCCAGGCGGCGGTGCTCCCACCACTCCAGCCCCGAAGAAGATCAACGCTGGCAACTCGAGCCTCATGGTGCCGCGTCCGTCCGGGCGTACGCACGTCGAGATGGCGCTTCCCTCGATCGCAGCGAAGCCCGTTCTCACGCTCAAGGGGCGCGACGACCTGTTGCACCAGAAGGCCCCGAATCGACGTGAGCACGGCGAGTACCTGAACCGCGCGCCGCTCACCGCGCGTCTGCTCGCGTACGGTGCACAGGGCGGCACCGCGGGAGGTCCGCACCTCGACGACAACGGGGAGTGGAGCAGAACGCAGGAACCGGGACGCTCTAGGCACGTTGGCGGGACGGCGCCGGGCGGCTTCGTCCTAGTCCCTCCTGAAGTCGACATGTCGGACATCGACGACGACTTCGCACCGGCGGGCGTGACGGTCTCTGAGTCGTACCTCAT
>JBMYXJ010000523.1:2371-2736 GCA_049608285.1 Mycobacterium sp.
TACCTCATGGCCGCGCCGGGCACGCGCATCGGCTTCGGCACTCCGGAGCTCGCGACCGGCGGCCTCAAGAGCGGCGTTTCAGCCAAGGTCGAGGCGGGCGCGCTGGTCCTATACACGCACGACGCGAACGGAGCGGAGACCCTTCTAGCGACAGTGACGTCTGCTGGCATCGAGCTCGCCGAGGGCAAGAACCTCCAGTTCGGGACGACGACAGGATCGCAGATTGGAACCGACCCGCTTGAGCTGATCGGAAAGTGGGGCTCAACCCCTGTGGCGCAGTCGACAGGCTGGAGCACCACGGGCGGTACGCCATCGAAGACGCATGACGCAGCCACCCCGACAACCCAAAGCAACGCCAACTCTAT
>JBMYXJ010000524.1:0-2736 GCA_049608285.1 Mycobacterium sp.
CTCGACTAACTGGCGCGATGCGCGCCAACCGTGACGCGGTGAGGACCGAGGCGATGCCGTATTCCTCGGTGAGGCCGTTGCCGCCCAGCGACTGAACTGCTTGATCAACCGCGCGCACCGATGCCTCGCCGGCGGCATACTTCGCCATGTTAGCGGCTTCTGCGGCGTTTCCGTCGTCGCCCAGATCGTAAAGGCTAGCCGCCTTCTGCATCATCAATTTGGCCAGCTCGATCTCGATGTGGTTCTGCGCCAACGGATGTGAGAGTCCCTGATGCGCACCAATCGGCGTCTTCCATACCTGCCGGGTCTTCACGTAGTCGACTGCTTTATCGATCGCGAAGCGGCCCATGCCGACTGCGCTGGCGGCCCCCATGATGCGCTCCGGATTCAGCCCTGCGAACAGCTGTGCGATCGCCGCGTCCTCCGCCCCGACCAGGGCCTCGGCGGGCAGCCGCACCTCATCCATGAACACCTGGAACTGAGACTCCGGGCTGACAATCTCCATCGGGATCTTGGTGTAGGTGAAACCCGGTGTGTCGGTGGGTACTACGAACAGTGCAGGACGCAATGATTCGGGCTTGGCCGCTCCATTGGATTGCACTGTCCGTCCGACGACGAGCACCGCTTGAGCCTGGTCGACGCCGGAGATGTAGACCTTCTGGCCGGACAGAATCCAGTCGCTGCCGTCCCGGCGCGCGGTCGTGGTAATTCTGTGCGAATTGGATCCGGCGTCGGGCTCGGTAATGGCGAACGCCATGGTTATTGACCCATCGGCGATTCCGGGGATCCAGTGCTTCTTCTGCTCCTCGGTACCGAACTTAGAGATGATGGTGCCGTTGATCGCTGGGGAGACCACCATCATCAACAGTGCCGAGCCGGCGGCAGACATCTCCTCCATCACCAGGCTCAGTTCGAACATGCCGGCTCCGCCGCCGCCGTACTCCTCGGGCAGGTTTACCCCGATGAAGCCCAGCTTTCCAGCTTCGGTCCACAATTCATCGGTGTGCTGTCCCGTTCGGGCTTTCTCCAGGTAGTAGTCCTGGCCGTAGTTAGCGGCCATCCCGGCCACTGCCTTTCGCAGCGCCTGCTGCTCCTCGGTCTCGACGAAGCCGTTGGTCATCGGTGTCCTCCTAGTTGTCCGCTTGGGTCTGGTTGTCCACCCGGGCGAGGATCGCGCCGACCTCGACCTGGAGGCCCGGTTCGACGTTGAGCTCGACGAGCACACCGTCAGCTGGTGCGGTGATGGTGTGCTCCATCTTCATCGCTTCCAGCCAGATCAGTGGCTGCCCCGCGGAAACCGTCTCGCCGACTGCTGCGCCTACGCGCAGAACTGATCCTGGCATCGGAGCGAGGAGCGAACCTTGGGCGAGCGCGTTGTCAGGATCTGGGAAGCGTGATAGCGCGATCAGATGCGTTGAGCCGCCCGGGGTGTCGACGAACACGTCATTGCCGTAGCGCGCCACGCAGAACGGGTGGTCCACGCCAGCGGCGGTGAGGACGACACGCTCCGGTGTGGCCGAGGACAAGGCGATGTCATCATGGCCGACGACGCTTAGCTCGTTGCGGGTGAAACGGTAACGAACTTCGTGGATTTCTCCGTCGGCGTTCTCGTACCGCTTGGTCTGATATTCCGCGGCCAGATTGCGCCAACCGCTGGGAGCTGCACTGAAAACTGTTGCAGTAGAGCGATTGTAGGCAGCGTCGGCCAGCGCCGCCGCGATGGCGGCGAGCGCAGGGTCCGGGCTGCCGCCGGGGGGCGCGGCGAGCGCCGCCAGCCCGTGTGTGTCGAAGAATGCCGTGTCGGTCGATCCGGCGAGAAACGCGGGGTGGCGTAGAACATTGATGAGCAAGTCGCGGTTGGTGCCGACGCCGTGGATTTGGGTTCGGGTGAGCGTGTCGGCGAGCAACGCCGCGGCCTGACTTCGGTTGGGGGCGTAGGAGATGATCTTGGCGATCATCGGGTCATAGAAGACTGAGATCACCGATCCGTCGGTGACACCCGAATCGAGACGAACTCCGGTCCTGTCGAGCGGTCCGAATTCCGTTTGCGCGTTCGCCACGGCGAAACGGTGCACTGTACCGGCCTGCGGCTGCCACTCTTTGGCGGGATCCTCGGCGTAGAGCCTTGCTTCAATTGACGAGCCGCGCGTTGCCGGCGGTGCGGAGTCAAGCGGCGCGCCAGCGGCGACCATCAGTTGCAGTTCTACGAGGTCCAAATCCGACGTGAGCTCGGTGACCGGGTGCTCGACCTGCAGGCGGGTGTTCATCTCGAGAAAGTAGAAGTTGCCGTCGTGGTCGGCCATGAATTCGACCGTCCCCGCCCCGGCGTATCCGATCGCCGTCGCCGCAAGGCGCGCTGCGCCAAAGAGCTTATCCCGCATGCCCGAAATGCGCTCGACCAGAGGAGACGGGGCCTCCTCGATTATCTTCTGGTGGCGGCGCTGAATCGAGCATTCCCGCTCGCCAACCGCCCAGACCGTGCCGTGGGTATCTGCCATCACCTGCACTTCGACGTGGTGACCGGCGTCGAGGTATCGCTCGCAGAATACGGTCGGATCGCCGAAGGCCGACTGGGCCTCACGGCTGGCGGCCTGCACCTGCGCGGGAAGTTCCCGAAGGTCGCGCACTATCCGCATGCCGCGGCCGCCGCCCCCGGCCGAGGCCTTGATCAGAACGGGCAACAAATCCGGGGTAACGATGTCTGGATCGAGCTCGTCGAGTACGGGCACCCCCGCG
>JBMYXJ010000525.1:0-2734 GCA_049608285.1 Mycobacterium sp.
CGCGAGCCTCAAGGTCGGTGAGTAGCGGGCCCAGGGTGGCCAGCCGCTTGGTGTTGCCTTTGGAGGCAGGCACGGCGCGGCGCAGCGCCGCCAACAGGTCGGCGTCGACCTCGTCGACTACCAGGCCGGAACCACACGCCGAAAACGACACCGCCAGCGTGGTCTCCGCCATGCCGTAGGCGGGCAGGATCGCTTCGGGCCGCAGGCCGAAGGGCTTGCCGGCATCGATCAGGTCGTCAACATCGGAAGGGTCGACGGGCTCGGCACCCGAGAGCGCGAACCGCAGGGTGGACAGGTCAAACTCGCCCTGTTTTGCCTGCCGGCGCAACCTCTTGGCGAACAACGCGTAGGCGAAGTTCGGCGCGGCGGTCATGGTGCCCTTGTACTTGTCGATCAGCTTGGCCCACAGCAGCGTGTCCCGCAGGAAATCCATGGGCGTGACCTTGACCAGCTCGGCACCGAAGTACATCGGGATAGTTAGGAAGCCCACCATGCCCATGTCATGGAAGCAGGGCAGCCAGCTCACCATGACGTCGTTGTCGACGTCGTACTCGGCGCCGATGAACATCGCCTCGGCGTTGGAGTGGATGTTGCGATGGGTGATCTGGACCGCTTTCGGGGAACCTGTGGACCCACTCGTCAACTGCATGAGCGCAAGATCGTCCTCGCCCACGTCTATGGGATCGATCGGCTCGGAGGCCAAGAGGTCATCGACGGTCAACACCGTGAGGCCTTTTTCTTCAAGTACCGGGATCGCAGCCAGGAACGGCTCCGCGACGACCACGGCCTTGGCCTCGATCATGCCGATGACGGTCATGGTGTCTTCGGCCCACATGGCCAGGTCGGTACGGGGGGTTGGTTGGTGCAACATCGTCAAACTGGCACCGCGCATCCACAGGCCCTGAGCGGTGGGTGCGATCTCCACCGGGTAACCGGCCAGCACTCCGACAGCGTCGCCGAGCCCTACGCCGGCCGCGGCGAGTCCGCCGGCGATACATCTCGATCGCTCGTACACCTCGCCCCAGGTGTGGCGGACCGGCTCATGCGGCTCGCCGGTGACCATGCCCCTGTCGGTGGTGCGGGCATTGCGGTACATCTTCTCGGTGAATCTGCTCACCACGACCTCCTCGCCGACATTTGCCCCGATGCGAACGCCCGTTTGCCATGCTCCGCCTGATGGAGGGCCTTTTCAGGGAGGCGCGCGCACGTTTGGGAAGCGTTTGTGTCTCGAATCGGTGATGTCCTAGGAGCGCGATCGAATCCAGCCCATCGCCAACCGCGCTCAGCGGCGGCGGAACTGTGTGCGTCAAATTCTCGATCGTGCGTTCTCACCGTTGTTCATCTTAAGCAACTCTTAAGTAACTGCCAAACAGTTGCGATTATTGAGGCAAGAGTCACACGGCTCGGTGATCGGATCGCGGGACGCGAGAAGGCTCACCGACTTGTGGATCTAACGACGCGAAGACCACCCGAGACGTGGGCCTACCGGGCACCTGAATCTAGGCCAACGTGGATCGACTGGGCACCACACGGGCGCCCTGAACCGGACCTGTGGCCACACGCACGGTTCGACACACCCCCGCCCCCGCCAGTTCGGTGCCTATATCCACGGCCGCACCGGCCGTTGCGCACAAGAACGCGCAGGTAGGTCCTGAGCCGGACACCACACCCGCCAGTGCGCCGGCCTCTGCACCCGCCCGCAACGTCCGGCGCACAGACGCGTCGAGGCTCAGCGCCGCCGGTTGCAGGTCGTTGCCGAGCAAGGGCGCCAGCTGAGCCGGATCCCCCGAAGCCAATGCGGCCAGCACCGGCTCAGGGGATTCGAGACGCGGCGGTAAATCGCGATCACCGGCAGCGCGCAAACTGTCGATCTCGTCGAAGACCTTTTGGGTGGACAGCCCTGCCGATGAGAACGCCAGCACCCAGTGGAACGTATGGCGGGTAAGCACCGTGGCCAAGTCCTCGCCGCGGCCAGTACCCAGGGCCGTACCGCCGTGGAGGGCGAACGGCACGTCACTGCCGAGCTGAGCCCCCAGCGCGTGCAGGTCCCGCCTCGGCACGCCAAGCTCCCACAACGCGTTCATCGCCACCAACACCGCCGCCGCGTCGGCACTCCCCCCAGCCATGCCACCGGCCACCGGGATCGTCTTGTCGATCGAGATCGCGACATCGGGGGCGCGGCCGACGTGCTCGGCCAACAGCTCGGCTGCCTTCCACGCGAGGTTGCGATCGTCGACCGGCAGTGAGTCCGCACCCTCACCAGAAACTTCCAACGTCAACATATCCGCAGTGCTGACTGTCACCTCGTCGAGGAGCGAAACGGCGTGGAAAACGGTACTCAACTCGTGGTAGCCGTCGTCGCGTCGGTCCCCCACTTCCAGGTAGAGGTTGACCTTGCCAGGAACCCGGACGCTGACCGATCCGGTAGGAACCCACTCAGATGCTGTATTTCCGTCTCGCGCGGACACCGCACGACAGTAACGCTGTAAGGATCGGCAGGTGCGCCATACCGACGAGTGCGGCCGGGCCGATTGCTAAACCGAGCTGGCTTCCGGCTGCCTCTCGGCATCCGATGTTGAGTCCTCAGTGGGCTGCGCCTCTGTCGGCGCAGCATCAGGCACGACGTGCCAGTCCTCAGAGCGTTGCAGCAACCGCACGAAGTCGGCGACTTTGAGCGTCTCACCCCGGCGAGACGGGTCGATGCTGGCGGCCAGCAGCCGACTGGCCGACTCGT
>JBMYXJ010000526.1:0-2733 GCA_049608285.1 Mycobacterium sp.
TCTGGTGCGCTCTGTCGCTCCCGCCGCTGCTGCTGGGAATGTTGGGCAGCTTGGCCTACGTAGCCCCGATGTTCGGACCGGACACCCTGCCGGCGATTCAGGATCAGCTGGTCAGCACAGCCGCACGCTTCTTCTCCCCCAACGTCGTCAACGAGATCATCGAGCCCACGGTGCTCGATATCGTCCGGGGCGCCCGCGGCGAGGTGGTGTCGCTGGGATTCGTGATTTCGCTGTGGGCGGGGTCGTCGGCCATTTCGGCGTTCGTCGACTCAATTACCGAGGCGCATGGTCAGACCCCGTTGCGGCACCCCGTGCGTCAACGGTTCTTCTCGCTAGGTCTGTACGTGGTGATGTTGATCGTCGCCATCGTGGCCGCACCGTTTCTGGCCTTGGGGCCGCGCAAGGCCGCCGAGCTCATCCCTGCCAGTTGGGTTCACGTACTTCATTTCGCCTATTACCCGGTGCTTTTTGTCGCACTAGTCGTGGCTGTGAATCTGCTCTACCGGGTGTCGCTGCCCAAACCTCTGCCCTCGCATCGGCTCCTGTCCGGCGCCGTGCTGGCCTCAGTGGTGTTCCTGTTCGCCACGTGGGCGCTACGGGTCTACCTGACCTGGATCACCAGTACGGGCTACACCTATGGCGCTCTGGCCACACCCATCGCGTTTCTGCTGTTCGCATTTTTCCTCGGCTTCGCCATCATGATCGGCGCCGAGTTGAACGCTGCCATCCAGGAGGAGTGGCCGGCTCCAGCCACCCACACCAAGCGCTTCCATCGGTGGCTGGAGGCAAAAGCCGACTCGCTCAACGGCAACAGCGGGCCTGCGGACGGCCTATCCGACACCCTCACCGATCCTTGGCCGACCGGCCCTGCATCGGACACGCCCACCGGCGACGCCGCTAAGCCTTGAGTTGCTCGAAGATCTTCTTGCAGTCGGGGCACACCGGCGACCCTGGCTTGGCCGACCGTGTCACCGGGAACACTTCACCGCATAACGCGACGACGTGGGTGCCCATCACCGCGCTCTCGGCGATCTTGTTCTTCTTGACGTAGTGGAAAAACTTCGGCGTACCGTCGTCTGTTCCGTCATCGACGCTTTCGTCGGTCTCGGTGCGCTCGATCGTATCGGTTTGCATCATTGCATTCTGCCTCGCAATCGATCGGTAAGAAACGTGACCGGCCGGGTCGGGCCAACATGTGGAACAGTGGAGGAATGAAACAAGGCGAAGAGCTGAGTTTCGACGACGAGGGTCAACCGGTCTTGATCACCGGGGCCGCTCCCGCCTACGAGGAACAGCACCGCCAGCGGGTGCGTAAGTACCTCATTCTGATGTCATTTCGCGTCCCGGCACTCATCTTCGCGGCGGTGGCCTACGGAATTTGGCACAACGGCCTGCTCTCGCTGGCGATTATCGTGCTGTCGATTCCATTGCCGTGGATGGCTGTTCTGATCGCCAACGACCGGCCGCCCAGGCGCGCCGAGGAACCGCGGCGCTACCAGGGTAACCGACACATTCCGCTTTTCCCGACAGCTGAGCGCCCCGCAGTCGAAGGCGTGCACCACGGATCACTATTTCACGACCCGACCGATTCCCCCCACGACGGGGACGGCTTCGGCGGCAATGTTCCCCGCTGAGCATCTTCTGGCTCACTTCTCAGCACATTCTCAGGTCCGTCCCCAATAACCGCAGGTCAGACGGCATGAAGCAACGCCACTAAGGGAACTCTTACCGGGTCTGGGCCGTTGTAGCTGATGAAAGTTCGACCCGATTCAGGAGGCCGTAATGGCAATTGGCAACAGCACTCGCGTTGACCACAATCTGGACGCCCAGAGCCCAGCTGCGGACCTGGTGCGCGTGTACTTGAACGGGATCGGCAAGACCGCGTTGCTCAACGCCGCCGATGAGGTGGAACTCGCTAAGCGCATCGAAGCCGGCCTCTATGCACAGCATTTGCTCAACACCCGCAAGCGCCTGGGCGACAGCCGCAAACGCGACCTCGCAACCATTGTGCGCGATGGCGAGTCGGCACGACGCCATCTGCTCGAAGCGAACCTGCGACTGGTAGTTTCGCTGGCCAAGCGCTACACCGGGCGCGGCATGCCACTACTGGACCTCATCCAGGAGGGCAACCTGGGATTGATCCGCGCGATGGAGAAGTTCGACTACGCCAAAGGGTTCAAGTTCTCCACCTATGCAACCTGGTGGATCCGCCAGGCGATCACCCGCGGCATGGCCGACCAGAGCCGCACAATCCGGCTCCCCGTCCATCTCGTCGAGCAGGTCAACAAGCTCGCCCGAATCAAGCGCGAGATGCACCAGAACCTGGGCCGCGATGCCACGGACGAGGAGCTCGCCGAAGAGTCGGGCATTCCTGCGGCGAAGATCGCCGACCTGCTCTCACACAGCCGCGATCCGGTCAGCCTGGATATGCCGGTGGGCAGTGACGAAGAGGCCCCTTTGGGCGACTTCATCGAAGATTCGGAGGCGATGTCGGCGGAGAACGCTGTGATCTCCGAACTACTGCACACCGACATTCGGTACGTGCTGGCCACCCTTGATGAGCGCGAACAGCAGGTTATCCGCCTGCGATTCGGGCTGGACGACGGTCAGCCCCGGACCCTGGATCAGATCGGCAAGCTGTTCGGACTCTCCCGGGAACGCGTACGCCAGATCGAGCGCGAGGTGATGACAAAGCTGCGCGACGGCGAGCGCGCCGATCGTCTGCGTTCCTAC
>JBMYXJ010000527.1:0-2733 GCA_049608285.1 Mycobacterium sp.
CGTCCAACAGACACAGCAGACCGATGTGCCGCCCAGCCCGGGGCCCGAGGGGGCCCCACGACCTGATGGTGACGGCAACCAGGAGGACACACCGGTGGAGTCTGAGCCGGGCGAACACGTGGCTGCGTCTCAGAACACCAAAGATGCCGATGCCGCGCCCGATGTTCAGCCGGGTTCGAGCGCCGCCCCGCAGGTTGACCCCGTCACCGGGCCGGCGAACCGGTCAAGTACCGACGCAGCATCACCGCTGTAGAGGTGATGTGCGCGGCATCGACACGTTCGTCGGTGCGGTGCGCCAGGTTGGGGTCACCGGGTCCATAGTTGACGGCCGGAATACCCAGGGCGGCGAATCGTGCAACGTCGGTCCAGCCGTACTTGGCGCGTACTTGCCCGCCCGCAGCGTCCACGAGCGCTGCCGCGGCGGGTCGGGTGAGACCCGGCAACGCACCGGCGGCGGCATCCTGGAGGTCCAAGCCGACCTCGAGGCCCGCGAAGACCTCGCACACGTGCGCGTACGCCTGCTCGATGCTGCGATCGGGGGCGAAGCGGAAATTCACCGTCACTGTCGCCGCATCAGGGATGACGTTGCCGGCGAGGCCACCGTCGATACGGACCGCCGAGAGCCCTTCCCGATACACACAACCGTCGATGTCCACGCTGCGGGCCGGATACCGCCCGAGCCTGGCCAGTACATCACCGAGCTTGTGGATGGCGTTGTCCCCCAACCACGACCGCGCCGAATGGGCCCGGGTCCCCTCTACGCTGACTACCACCCGTATCGTGCCCTGACAGCCAGCCTCGATGTATCCGCCCGAGGGCTCGCCGAGGATCGCAACATCGGCTTCGAGCCAGTCGGGCAACTCGCGCTCGATGCGCCCCAGCCCATTGGCTGAGGCCTCGATTTCCTCACAGTCGTACATCACCAGAGTGATGTCGTGGGCCGGCTGGGCGACGGTCGCGGCCAGGTGCAGGAACACCGCGTCCCCCGACTTCATGTCGGAGGTTCCACAACCGTGCAGAACACCGCCGACGAGCCGGCTGGGCAGGTTATCGGCCGCCGGAACAGTATCGATGTGTCCGGCGAGCAGCACCCGAGACTGCTTGCCGAGGTTGGTGCGGGCGAGCACGGCATCGCCGCTGCGGACGATCTCGAAACCGATGGTCTGTTGGTGCAGCGCGGCCTCGATCTCGTCGGCGATGCGCTTCTCGAACCGCGATTCACTGGGAATATCCACCAGCGCCGCAGTCAGCGCAACGGGGTCACCGTGCAGATCAAGGCCCACAGCGTTGACGTTAGTCTTAGCGCCGTGACTTCTGCATCAGGCGTCGGCCTTGCGACGATCGCGGCCGACGGATCGATTCTTGACACCTGGTTTCCCGCCCCCGAACTGGGCGGTGAGTCCGGCCCGGGAATTGTCTCGGCAACGGCTCTCGTCCCGGCCGCCGAGGCCCCCGATGAGTTGGCCGGCCTCGTGGGCCGCGACGAGGACCGCGACGTGCAGACCGTTGCGGTCCGCACCGTCATCGCCTCGCTTCAGGACAAGGCGGTCGACGCCTACGACGCGTACCTGCGCCTGCACCTGTTGTCGCACCGCCTGGTCGCACCACAGGGACTCAACGCCGAGGGCTTGTTCGGTGTACTCACCAACGCGGTCTGGACCAACCACGGCCCGTGCGCAGTCGAGGGTTTCGAAACCGTGCGGGCTCGGTTGCGCCGACGTGGCCAGGTCACCGTCTACGGGGTGGACAAGTTCCCGCGGATGGTCGATTACGTGGTGCCCGCGGGCGTGCGCGTCGCCGACGCCGACCGGGTTCGGCTGGGCGCGCACCTGGCATCGGGCACCACGGTGATGCATGAGGGGTTCGTCAACTTCAACGCCGGCACGCTGGGCAGCTCCATGGTCGAGGGACGGATCTCGGCAGGGGTCGTGGTCGACGACGGCTCCGACATCGGCGGCGGTGCGTCGATCATGGGCACCCTGTCCGGCGGCGGCACGCAGGTCATCTCGGTGGGTAAGCGGTGTCTGCTCGGGGCCAATGCCGGACTGGGCATTTCACTTGGCAACGACTGCGTCATCGAGGCCGGGCTGTACGTCACCGCGGGGACCAAGGTGCAAACCACCGACGGGCAAACCGTCAAGGCCCGCGATCTGTCGGGAGCCAACAACCTCCTGTTCCGTCGCAACTCGGTGACCGGCGCCGTGGAGGTGGTCAAGCGCGACGGCACCGGCATCACGTTGAACGAAGCGCTGCACGCCAACTGACGTCATCCTGCGAGCGCGCGAGTCTGCACTCATGCTCGCGGCCTGGCCCGAACTTGCCCATGCGTTGGCCGACTGCGAGTCAACCCGCGGCGTTGGCCCTCAAGGGCGGACAGTTGCCCTGCTCGTCGGCGACGAGCTCGAAATGCCAAATCTCGTTGGCATAGATCTGACATAACCCGAAGCGACTTCCGTTGGCGATCAGCCATCGGTCGGCCTCAGCCGGCCCGATGTCGATCGCCTGACCGGTCACATGCTTGGACACTTCCGGTGTCGCGACGAACTCGGCGGCAGCTTCAACGCTCCCGTATTCTTGAACGCTATCCTCGAAGAGCCTCTGCTGGAAGCCTTTCGACCGCCAGCCCGACGTCACTCTGAGCTCGACCCCCTGCGTCTGGGCACTTCGGGCGGCCTCCTGAACTGCGTGCAGTAACGCCGGGTCAAGTTGCGAGAGAACGGGGTTCGCCGAGTC
>JBMYXJ010000528.1:0-2733 GCA_049608285.1 Mycobacterium sp.
CGCCGCGAACATCACTTTCGAGGATCGCGCCCGGCTGCTGCGCGCGGGCGGCAAGTCGACACTTGATCTGCTGCGGCGCCGAGACTTTGGGGTCCAGGACGCTCCGGATGCGGTACTGGTGCCAGGTAGCGAAGAAGAGGTAGCCGAGGTCCTGACGTTCTGCACCGAGCAGGGCATCGCTGTCGTGCCGTTCGGGGGCGGTACCAGCGTCGTCGGCGGGCTGGATCCAGACCGTGGCGACTTCAACGCGGTGGTGTCGCTGGATCTGGGCCGGCTCAACGAATTGCACTCCCTCGACGAGGTCTCTTGGGAGGCTGAGTTGGGCGCCGGTCTCAGCGGGCCGGAAGCCGAACGGCTGCTCAGCGCACATGGCTTCTCCCTCGGTCACTTTCCGCAGAGCTACTTGTTCGCCACCATCGGTGGATTCGCCGCGACGCGCTCATCCGGCCAGGACTCCGCGGGGTACGGCCGGTTCAACGACATGGTCCGAGGCCTGCGGGCCGTCACCCCGGCGGGCATCCTCGATCTTGGGCGCGCCCCGGAGTCCGCGGCCGGACCCGACCTACGCCAGCTACTCATGGGCTCGGAAGGCACCCTGGGGATCATCACCCGAGTGCGGGTTCACATCCATCCGATCCCGGCGGCCACCCGCTACGAGGCGTGGTCATTTCCCGACTTCGCCACCGGCGCCGACGCCCTTCGGGCGGTTGTTCAAACCGGCACCGGACCCACCGTGATCCGGCTGTCCGACGAAGCCGAGACGGGCGTGAACCTCGCGACCACCGAAAGCATCGGCGAGCAGCAGGTGACCGGAGGCTGCCTGGCGATCACGGTGTTCGAAGGCACCGAAGCCCATGTGGCAAGCCGGCACTCTGAGACACGGGCGTTGCTGGAGGCCAGCGGCGGCACATCGCTGGGCGAGGAGCCGGCCCACGCCTGGGAACACGGCCGTTTCAATGCGCCGTATCTGCGCGACTCGCTGCTATCAGCCGGAGCCCTGTGCGATACCTTGGAGACCGCGACCAACTGGTCGAACGTACCCACCCTGAAGGCCGCGGTCACCGAGGCGCTCACCGGCGCACTCGCCGACTCGGGCACGCCGGCGTTGGTGTTGTGTCACATATCGCATGTGTACCCCACCGGGGCATCGCTGTACTTCACCGTCGTGGCCGCCCAGCGCGGCAACCCGATCGAGCAATGGCGCGCTGCCAAGACGGCCGCCTCAGATGCCATGGTGCGAGTCGGCGCCACCATCACCCACCATCACGCCGTCGGCGCCGACCATCTGCCGTGGATGCGTAACGAGATTGGCGACGTCGGTGTTCAGATACTGCGAGCTGCCAAAGCGGCGCTCGATCCGGCCGGAATCCTCAACCCGGGCAAGTTGATTCCGTGACCGAGCGGGCTCGCGTCACCGTACTGACCAACCCCGCTTCCGGGCACGGCAGCGCGCCACACGCAGCCGAGCGGGCCATAGCGCAGTTGCACCGCCGCGGCCTCGACGTCGTTGCCATCGCGGGCAGAGACGCCGAGCACGCGCGACAGCTGGTCGACGGTGCCCTCGAGCGCGGCATGGACGCGCTGGTGGTTGTCGGCGGGGACGGCATCATCTCGCTGGCCCTGCAGGTGCTCGCGCAAACTGACATACCGCTGGCCATTGTCCCGGCGGGCACGGGTAACGACCATGCGCGGGAGTTCCAGATTCCCGGCAAGGATCCCGAAGCCGCGGCCGATGTAGTCGTCGACGGGGTCGTCGGCACCGTAGATCTGGGCCACGTCAGCGGGGCCGACGGCACCGAGAAGTGGTTCGGCACCGTGATGGCCGCCGGATTCGATTCGCTGGTCACCGACAGGGCGAACCGAATGCGTTGGCCACGCGGTCGCATGCGCTACAACCTCGCGATCGTGGCCGAGATCTCCAAGCTCAGACTCCTTCCGTTCCGCCTGTCCTTCGACGGCGGGGAAGAACTGGAGATCGACCTCACCCTGGCTGCGTTCGGCAACACTCGCAGCTACGGCGGCGGGATGCTGGTCTGTCCGGATGCCGACCCAGCTGACGGGCTGCTCGATGTGACGATGGTGGCCTCCGCGTCGCGCACCAGGCTCATCCGCTTGTTCCCCAGGCTATTTACCGGCAAGCACGTCCACCTGGACGAGGTGCAGACTGCCCGGGCGCACACGATCACCGTCGACTCGCCAGGGATCACGGCTTACGCCGACGGTGAGTACATCTGCCCGCTGCCGGTAAAAGTGTCCGCGGTGCCGGGCGCGCTGAAGATACTTCGCCCCGACCAGACGGCGGGGCCTAGCCAACTCCCCTGTTGAGCCAGCTGACCTCGGCGGTGTCCCCACCGTCGCGGTAGGCCTCGAGCGCTTCGTCCCACGCGGTGCCCAGCACCGAGTCCAGCTCCACGGCGAGCGCATCCACCCCCGATTCCATGAGCGCGCGCAGCCTCATCTCATTGACCATCACGTCACCGTTTGCGCTCATCGGTCCGCTCCACATACCCAACTGCGGAGTATGGCACCAGCGGTGGCCGTCGACGCCGTAGCTGGGGTCCTCAGTGACCTCAAAACGCAGCACCGACCACGAGCGCAACGCGTTCGCCAGTTGGGCCCCGGTGCCGACGGGCCCTACCCAATTGGTGACGGCGCGCATTTGCCCGTGCATGGCCGGCTGCGGGGTCCACTTCAGATTCGCCCTCGCAGAGAGCGTCGACGACAGTGCCCACT
>JBMYXJ010000529.1:0-2725 GCA_049608285.1 Mycobacterium sp.
CGAGGTTCACCGCGGGACCGCTGGGGGTGAGCTTGTCGCGGGCGGCTCCCGCATCCGCCCCTACATCATCCTGTCCCGCGATCGAATCCGGTTCCGCAACACCATGTTCAGGAGCGGCGGGTTCACCGGAGGGGGAATCGGTGGGATGCACGGGCTCGGGCTCATCCCCGCCCGATACCTCGGCTAGCGGCTCCGCGACCGCCGAGGCGTCGACGGCTTCGGTGTCGCTGATGTCGGCGTCAGGATCGGGATCGGCCCCACGGGCCCCCGTGCGGTCAGGCTGGTCCTGGTCCTGGTCCTGGTCCTGGTCCTGGTCCTGGTCGGCGGCAGGCGAGTCTGCCTGCGGTGCGTCGTCGGCTTCCGAGGGCTCGGCGGCTTTGGTGTCGCTGATGTCGGCGTCAGGATCGGGATCGGCCCCACGGGCCGCCGTGCGGTCAGGCTGGTCCTGGTCCTTTTCCGCGGTAGGCGAGTCTGCCTGCGGTGCGTCGCCGCTTCTGTCCTTGTGGCCGGTGGTCGGCTGGGTGGAGCCTGGTCGATCTGCAGGGAGGTTGTCGGCAGGACCGGCAGGGGCGACGGTCGCGCTGGATGTCGAGTCGGAGGCGGAGGAGTCGGCCCAGGCGATGCCCGGTACCGGCGCGGGCGCAATCGCTGCGCAGAGCGCCATCGCCGCGATGCCGTAGCGAAACGACCAGACCTTTCGGTGGCTTCTCACCCGCTCGACTTTCTCCATCGCGGCCGACTCCATTCCTGGCGTGGCACCGGCATCCACCCCTGACAACATACGTTGTCGTGTGATGGCAGTCACAATCGGGCGCGCCTGAGCCGTCTCGGCAGCGAGGGCAACTGGGCCGGTATCGACCGGCCCACTACCAGCGCGTCAGCATCGATAACGCCGACATGCTACGTCCACGCCCTGGTGGTGAATGTCTTTCAGGGTTCGATCACGTGTGATGGGTCGGGCCGCTTATCCGGTGGTGCCTGGCTGTAGTCGCCCCACGGGCCGTCGCGGTTCTCGACTGCAGCCCGAACCCCCTGGGTGGCGGCGATGTCGATGAACTGTAGGGCCTCCGGTGTGTTGCGCATGAGACCGTCGAGGATTCCGCCGAGCGTCTGGGTCGATGCCAGCCCCATGTTCTCGTAGGCCTGGTTGACCACGAGTTTCTGCGCCTGCAACTGTGAGAGCGGGATGCCTGCCATCCGGGTGGCGACCTCGGCGACACGCGCCTCGAGTTTCTCGAAAGGCACCGACTCGTTGATGAGTTCGATTGCGGCGGCCTCTTTTCCGGTGAGCGGTTCACCGGTGAGCGCGTGCCACTTCACCTTCGCCAAGGACAGGCGATACAGCCACATCCCGGTCAGGTACGCGCCCCACATCCGGGCGTATGGAGTGCCGATGACCGCATCGTCGCTGGCGATGACGAGGTCGGCGCACAGGGCGTAATCGCTGGCCCCGCCCACACACCAGCCGTGCACTTGCGCGATGACGGGTTTGGAGGCCCGCCAGATCGCCATGAACTTCTGGGTGGGACCGGTCTCGCCTGCGCTCACCATGGCGAAGTCTTTGCCGGGGTCCCATTGGCCGTCGGTTCTCATCGACTGGCCCCACTGTTGGAACCCTCCACCGAAGTCGTAGCCGCCCGAGAAGGCGCGCCCGGCGCCGCGCAGCACAATCACCTTGACGGTGGGATCGCGCTCCGCCAGACCTATCGCGGCCTCGATGTCCTCTGGCATGGGCGGAACGATGGTATTGAGATGCTCGGGGCGGTTCAGGGTGATGGTCGCCACCGATGCGTCGGCTTTGTACAGGACGGTCTCGAACTGCGTCGGCTGCGAAGTCGGCATGGGCAGCAGTATGCCCGCCGGTCAATCAGTGGTGGGTCCGGGCGTCGGACGGGTGAAGTCGCCGAGCCACGGCACCCGAAGCCGGCAGCGCCGGCGAATCCGTCATCACCCGCGCGGCGGCAGCATCTGGAACCCGTCGATGATCTCCTGCGCGTCGCGCTGATAGGTCGGGTTTTCATCGTCCGCGGTCTGGATCGTCAACGTCGCGAGGTACGTCTTACGCCCGGTCTCGTAGACGACTGCGTGCATGATGATCGGACGCTCCGGCGCCGGACCCATCGGAGGCGCTGTGTAATGTGTTGTTTCCGAAGGCAACCCGCAGGTCGTGTTGGCCTCGGTAGAGAGCTCGGAGGCGCCCATCATCGTGATGAGGTTGGAGCGATTCTCGTCGAACACCTCGTGGGCGTCCTGGTTTCCACGAATCGATTCGAGGGTGACGACGGCGTTGGGCGAGAACCCGGCAGTGGCCATACCCGGCGCGACGATCGCATAGCGGATGATTCGACTGTCCATCATGGTGTTGCGCTTCCATCCCGGCGGCACGGGGATTCGCAGTCGTGGCTCGGCTGCGCTCACCGACGGGATGTCTTTCAGTGGTGCCTCGACCGTCGCGCACTGACCGTCGGTGCTCGACGATCCCGGTCCGGTGCCGACAGGGCTGACCGCCGTACCCGTGACATTGCGGGAACAGCCGGTCAGCAGCATCGTCATCGCGGTGATGACGATCAGTATGGATCTGACAATCATGCACACCGTCCAATTCCATGCGCCGAAACTGCTTTCCGACTGGCCTCTACTCGGCGCAACTCCGTTGCATTGCAGCCTGGCGGCAACATGATCAGTTGCCTTTCAGGGTACGCAACAGGAACTCGTAGATGAGCGC
>JBMYXJ010000530.1:0-2684 GCA_049608285.1 Mycobacterium sp.
CTGGTACGCGTCCCCCGCAATGATGGGCTTGCATTGGCCGCCGCGCTGCGAAGGGCAACCGCGATCCAAAGCGTGCACCAGGATCAGGAGCCGGTTCGTGTGCAGATCGACCCGTTGCACATAGGGTGATCCGGACGGCCTGGAACAGGAGGTGACTATGCGGCGCCCAGTCAAGGGACTGATCCTATTGCTTGTCATCGGTTTGGGGCTGCTGTGGCCCGTGATCTTCCAGGGCGCAGCTGGGTCTTCTGGCCCTGCCGTCTATGACCCGGTGGTGATCACTGGCTACGACGTCAACGTCGTCGTCGACGACGACGGCGATATGCGCGCCGTAGAGACGATCACCACCGAGTTTCCCGGCGGACGTCACGGCATATTCCGCTACTGGGACGTCGCCAACCAGAACAACCCCAACGTGCGCCAGGCACCAGTGATCACCTCCGTTCTTCTCGATGGCAAGCCGGCGCCGTACAAGTTGCTATGGGAAGACGGCGAGCGGTTCCGGGTGGCCAAGATCGGCGATCCGGATCGTACGCTCAGATTCGGCACTCACGTCTTCAAGATCAGCTACACCATTCCCGGCGTTCTGGACCCGGGCGATATAGGCGCGGACAAACGGTTCGCGGAGTCTGTCGGTGCGGGCGCGGCGCCTTCGGTCTTCTTCTGGAACGTCATCGCGCCGTCCTGGAATAACCGCATCGACCGGGCCGACATCTCCGTCACCCTCCCCGGGGAGGTCGGTGCCGTCCAGTGCTCAGTCGGGTACGGGGTTGGCCGCGCCTGTGAAGACCTGACTGTCCACGGCAAGACTGTGACTCTGTCGGCCACCGCCCTGCCACCGCGCACCCCGGTCACGGTCCGGGCGGGGGTGGACCTGCCAACTCCGCAGCAGAACACCCTGCCCTGGGCTTTCAGCTGGGATCAGGTGTTGGGGCGGTCGGTAGCTGGCGTGATCTGGGTAGCCGGGCTCAGCGTGCTCTTCGGTGTCGGCGGACTGCTGTGGTACCGCACGACGCTCGAGCGCCCGCCAGGTTTCCCGCTGCAGTATGGGCCTCCGCCCGGGCTGGGGCCAGTCCAGACGGAATACATCCGCACTGAGGCCGTCCCCAAGAACGGCCTCACCGCGACGCTGTTCTATCTGGCCGAACGCAAATTGGTTGCTCTCGAGCAGGTCAGCGACAAACAGTGGAACGTACGCGGGATCAGCCAACCCGGCCAGTGGACCAACATTGATCCGGTCAGCGTCGCGGTGGCCGCGGCGCTGAAGGTCGACAGTCCTGGCTCTCTGTTCAAGGCAAAGAAGACGGTCAAGTCGGGCAAGTTGCTCAGCACAGCCAAGACCAACATGAGCAAGGCCGTCGAGGAATGGGCCCTGCAAGACGGTTTGATGTTCAAACGCAAAAAGGAGCTGTGGGTCCGCGCCGCCAACGCGGTGGCATTCATTCTGATGGTCTGCGGGTTCTTCCTGTGGGGATTTCCAGCCACTATGTGGGCCATGCCATTCGCTGCATTCTTCATTGGCTCGATCGGGTCGTGGAATGACGGAGTTGGCACTCGGCGAACGGCTGCAGGCCGTGAGTTATGGTCGCGTGCAGGCGGTTTCCATCGCATTCTAGCCACCGAATCTTCTGAGACGCGGTTCGACTTCGGGGCCAGGAAAGACCTGTACTCGGCCTATGTGCCGTTCGCCGTCGCCGCCGGCGCGGCGGCGCTGTGGGCTAGGAAGTATGAAGCTTCCACCGGTACCGCTGCGCCGCAACCGGATTGGTATGTGACCTCAACTACAGTTGGGGCGACCGGCTGGGGTTTCTCCGGAGGGCCGGATTTCGACAGTTTCGAATCAGCTCTGTCGTCGTCAATCGGTGCCTACACCGCATCACAGTCGTCATCTTCGTCGGGTGGCGGCTTCAGCGGAGGCGGCGGTGGCGGAGGCGGCGGTGGAGGAGGTGGATCATGGTGAGATTCTTGTTGATCGTCGCGCTTGTCCTGGCCGTTTCGGTCCTGATCGTATTTGTGATCGGCTACAACAAGATTCGCCGGGCGGACGTCAGGGTTGCTGAAGCGCTCTCCGGTATCGACGTCGAGCTGACCCGGCGGGCCTCGCTGATCCCCAGTCTCGTGCATACCGTGCAATCGTTCGCCGGGCACGAGAAAAGGATCCTGGATCATGCGACCCAAGCTCGTGCAGCCCTGGCGGCCGCAACGGCAGGCAAGTCCGTCGCGCAGCGCAGCGCGGCCGAGAAGGATCTTGATGGCGCGCTGGCTCCGCTGCTCGCGCTCGGACAGGTCTACCCACAGTTGAACTCGTCGAGCAATTTTCTGAACCTGCAGGAAAACCTCACTGACACCGAGAACAAGCTCGCCTTCGCCCGTCAGTACTACAACGACGCGGCCGCGACCTTGAACAGGTCGCTCACCACGATCCCGTGGATGTTCGTCGCTCCCGTGGCCGGGGTGGCCGAGCGGGAGTACTACCAGACGCCTCGATAAGCCAGACCCCGCGAAGGGCTGACGACCGGCTCCCTAGACTGGCTCGGTGCGCGTTGTGTTCGCCGGCACTCCTGAGCCGGCACTTCCGTCCCTGTGTCGGCTCCTCGACTCGACCCGGCACGAAGTCGTTGCAGTGTTGACGCGCCCGGACGCCGCCTCGGGGCGCCGTGGGCGCCCCGCCCCCTCCCCGGTGG
>JBMYXJ010000531.1:0-2681 GCA_049608285.1 Mycobacterium sp.
CGGGGACCAAGGCGGCCAACAACCGCCGCGGTTGTCGATACACACCATCGCCGAACAACTCCAACGGAGCAGTGATGAGCAGGCATGCGCCGAGGACGATCAGATACTGCCAGCGGTCCACGCTCACCTGCTCCCGTGTCGCAGCCGTGCAACCCAAGACCGCACGATTCCGCCACTTGCGACAGTGAGCCGTCGGCCTTTACCAACCGTGGCACGCTCGCTGAAGATCTCGAAATCGATCTCCTCGATGCGCTGCAGGATTTCTGAATACAGCGTGAACGCCGCCGCCACGCAGGCGCGTGACGCTGGGGCCAGCTTCCCGATTCCTGGGTGGGCTTTGGCATATACCTCCCGCGTTACACGGTGCTGATCCACCAGTGCTCGTCGCACCCGAGAGTCGGTGCGCCCGTGACTTTGGCACCAGCGCAGCAGATCCCGGTCAACACCGTGGACAGCTAGTTCGTCGGCGGGTAGGTACACGCGGCCCCGACGCAGGTCTTCGTCGACATCCCTGAGGAAGTTGGTGAGCTGAAACGCCTTCCCGAGTGCTGCGGCATGCGGGGCCGCTTCCTCCCGCGGCCCAACCGTGCCCAATATCGGCAGCAGCTGCAGTCCGATTACCTCGGCTGAGCCGTACATGTAGCGGTCCAGGGCTGCCCGATCCGGATAGTCGGTGACGGTAAGGTCCATCCGCATCGACGCCAGGAAGTCGTCGAAGAGATTCCATCCGATGTTGTACTGGCGCGCCGTGTGCACGACCGCGGTCACCGTCGGGTCGTCATAGCACGGTCGGCCTTCCACAAGGGAATTGAATAGCTTGGTAGACAACTTCTGGAGCTGCTCAGCGCGCACGTCGCTGCCGCGGGCGTCGAAGTCGTCAAGGATATCGTCAGCGCGCCGGGCGAACCCGTAGAGCGCATGCACCGCGGGCCGCTGCCTAGGCGTCAGCAACCGGGTGGCCAGGAAGAAGGTCTTGCCGTGGCGGGCGTTGACCTTGCGACACCGTCGGTAGGCCTCGCGTAGTGATGGGTCGTGTAGGCCGGCAGCGTCGAGCTCGGATCCGATCATCGTTGGGCTGCCTCTCGATCAGTACGGGGTGCGGAAACTCCGGTTATGCGGTCGGCGGCCAGCCGCCCCGACAGGACGGCGGTCGGTACGCCCACCCCAGGGACGGTGGAGGAGCCGGCCAGCACCACGTTCTCGACGCCGCGGACAGTGTTGGCCGGCCGGAATGGACCGGTCTGGCCGAAGGTGTGCGCCAATGCGAAGGGTGTGCCCGCGGCCATGCCCTGCCGGGCCCAGTCGGCGGGCGTAACTACGTGCAGTATCTTGTGATCACCGCCAAGCTGAGGTAGCCGTTCGGCTACCGTGCCCAGCATGTCCTCTACGTATGCCGGCCCGGTAACGTCCCAATTCACTTGTCCCACCGCCATGTTCGGTGCAGGTGCTAACACGTAGAGCAGGTCGCGACCCGGTGGCGCCAGGCTTGGATCACTAGCGCTAGGTCGGGTCACCAACAGCGACGGATCTCTCATGACGCGACCGTGGTCGATGATGTCGGCGAAGGTCTGCTGCCAGGCGTCGCCGAACACTATGGTGTGATGGCCTACCTCGGAATCGACTGCCCGACAGCCGACATGTGCGACCACCGCCGACGGTGCCGGACGCAGTGTCAACAACCGCCGGGGTGTGCGGTTCAGCAGTCGGTAGGTGTCAGGCAGTTCGGTAGTTAGCACAACGGCATCGGCAGCGATACGCTGGCCCGACTGCGTGTGTACGCCAGTGACCCGTGATCCGCTCCACTCGAGCTCGGACACCGTTGATTCGTAGACGAATTCAACTCCGGCATCGGCTGCGGCAGCGGCCATCGCCTCGGGTAGCGCACGCATCCCACCGCGGGGAAAGTACACCCCGGCGATGGTGTCCATGTAGGCGATCACGGCGTACACCGCGAGTGCGCTTTGCGGCGGCACCCCCGCGTACAGCGCCTGAAAAGTGAATACCCGCAGCAGCCGGTCATCGGCAAGGAAGCGACGCATCGCCTTCTCCCAGCGCCGGAATCCCCCCAGCGCAACCAGGCGCGCCAGCTGCGGTGTCAGTAGTGACAGCGGCGAGTCGAAATTGGCGGCGATGAATGCGTCGAACTCAGTGCGGTAGAGCTCGGTGAGCCACGCGCGCAGACGCAGGTAGGCATCGGCTTCCCGAGGCCCGGCGAACTGCTCGATCTCGACGACCATGGCCTCGGGTTCGGTGTGCACATTCAGGGAGTTACCGTCGGCGAACATCGCCCGGTATGCGGGGTGCACCGGAAGCAATTCAAGGCGATTTGCCAGACTGTCACCGACTGCTGACAGGGCCTCGTCAATGATGTCGGGCATGGTCAACACCGTTGGGCCCGTGTCAATGCGATAGCCGGCTATGTCGGCCCTTCCGACTCGGCCACCGGGGGTCGCGCTCCGTTCGACGACGGTGACGTTGCGTCCTCGCCCGGCCAGATACAGTGCGGCAGACAACCCGGACAGTCCAGCCCCGACAACGACAACCCGATCGGTATTTCCCTCAATGCTTCGCATCAGGCGGCCCGCTGGGTGCAGATAACGGCCATGTCTTCCAACGCATAGCGGGCGGCATCGGGGATGTTCACCGAATCTAAACAATCCAGCGCGCGCTTCAGACGCTCG
>JBMYXJ010000532.1:0-2677 GCA_049608285.1 Mycobacterium sp.
TTTCAACAGTCCGTCGATGAAGTCTTGCGAGTTCATCGCGAGGCCGCGTGAGTCGCAGTTGTTCTCCGTGTAACAGACTTTGACGGCGATGTGCGGGCCGAAACCAGGAATGTAGGTGATGTCTCCCTGATCACCAGCCTGATCCAGCAGCGCGTACTCGAAGGCCGTGTATCCGTAGTCGTACTCCAGGACTTTTTGCTGGACGAAAGCTTCCTGCCAATCCGTGATCGCGGTGAGATCGGTATGGCAATTGCTCGTTTGACCGTTCTGGCAGGGCTCAGGATTCTGGCTCTGCACTATCAAGTAGATCGCCCCACCGGCCAGGGGCGCTTGGTCCTTTGCCTTCAGTGCGACGTCGGCGTGGTACTCGGGATTCTCACCATCAGGGGGTTGAACCCTCGAGGTGATTTTCCCGTTGTCGATGAGCTTCGTCCATTGCGGGGCGCCATCGGCCGGGGTCGGCTGATATAGGTAGACGTAGCTACCGTGCTGAGTACCAGCACCAGGCTGCCCGGTCGCCGTGCCGGTGACATCCTTGAGGAAACCCTCTCGCAGATGCAGCGTCAACGTCGTTGATGGCGCGGCCCCGGAAATTTCGGTCGTGAAGACGGTGGAGCGCTTTCTGAACGGGTAGAACAGGTTGAAGCCGCCGTTGATGTCAGTAACTTTCACGGTGAAGCTGTCGGAACCGGAGAAGTCAGGCCCTGGGGTGTACAGATACCTACCGTCGGCGGCAAGCTCCACGACACCGAATTCTGGGGCCGCGACCACATCGATTCTTGTTGGGTCGTCTTCGGGGTCTTTCACCGTGAAGGTGACTTCGGTTTGCAGGGCCGAGTTGACCTGTTGCACGGAGCTGACGGTGGGGTCTTGGTCGAACAGATTGCGCCTTAGCGCCAGCAACGCCCCCGACAGCACGTCCCTGAGCGGGCCTTCTGGCAGCCGCGACAGTGACCGGGAGGCGCGGTCCAGCACATGGGCCACCGAGCTATTCAGCTCAGCGATGAAGTGCCGCAGATGATGGTGACCCCGGGTGTGGCCCACCGGAGCCGCAAGCTGCTGCTCTCCAGGATCGGCGGTCCCGACCGCGACCCGCTGTTGGGTGGGCGAATCCTGCAGGGCTGGAGGATCGTCCGTGTTGAGGTCTGCGGCCCTAATCCCTGACAGGACATCCGCAGACAGCGAATCCTCGTCATCGGAGAAGACATCCGCTGGCTCCAACTCCTCAGCGCCGACGGCCGCCGAGGCAGCCATCTGGTGTGCGACAGGGGCCCCACCGGGAACCTCATCGGAGTCCAAGCCGGCCCGGTAGGTGGTCGGCGAATCCTCCAGGGTCAGAACATCCGCCGGCAGCAAGTCCTCGTCGTCAATCAAAACGTCCGCTGACAACGAATCCTCATCGTCAGCCAGAACATCCGCAGGCAGCAAATCCTCATCGTCAATCAGAACATCCGCAGGCGACAAATCCTCCCGACCAAAACCCGAATCCGACGGATCCGCGGCGGACTCGGCGTCCTCGTTCACAGGTGTGTGATTGGGCGACTCCGGGCCGCCCGGCGGCTCGGTACCCAAGGACCCATCTGAGGCAGCATCGTCCGATGAACCCGAAGCGCCCGATGCCACATGAGATCCGCCGGCTTCTGCGTGAGCCTGCGCAGACATCGACACCGCGCCGACACCCACCCCCAAAGCCACGGTCAACGCCCCTACCCATCCCACGTGGCGGGCACAATTTGAGCCAGAACTTGACGGCCGTACAAGAGGGCCCCGCGTTTCAGCCACAACGACATCCGCTGAGCGATCCACCCGGGCACATCCTTCCATTTCCAGGGATTTTTCCACGCCACGCGCCGCAAGGGCAATGGGCGGGGAACTGCCGGCACTACGCGGCGCGGTTCACAGCGTGGGCCGCCCAGCGGCGAAACCCATCGCCGTAGCGGAACTGGTGCCCCCAGTCGGACTCGAACCGACACTGTGCGGATTTAAGAACTTAGCCTTAAGCCCACTAGCTACCAGGCGGAATCGGTCTAGAAATTATCCAAACCTCAACGTGCACAGTGATTCTGGCCCGATCTAGGTACGACGTAGAACGCCCTAGAATCGCCCCAAAATCGACCCCGGCCGCCGGGCCATCGCCGGGGTGAGAAAGGTTAGCTGGGGCCGACGCGGCGCGCGACACGCCCGAGATACGTCGGACCGGGATGGACCTCGATGGGGGGCGCACAAGAGCCCTGAGGCGAGACAGCGCATAGCGGCGCGAACCGGGCCGCTTCCACGGTCGATTCAGCATGGTGGCATCCGTCGAGCCGGGTCCAGCCAATGCTGCGCTCTCCTTCACGCTCTCACCCGAAATGGAGAAGACCGCAACCCCGAGGGCCTCGGCTGCAGATGCTGCCGCGATGATATCTCAAGCCTCAGTTTCCGGCGACAACCTCGATCGGTTCCTTCTCAACATCGGAGTGCGGCGCGGCAACTGCTTGATCGCCGCGACTCGGCGGGGCAGCGTCGACCGGTTTCTTGTAAGTACCGAACAGCTGGTCCCCGAACGTCATTACCACCGACAGGTTCGTGGGTCGCCGCTCCGAATGGTGCAGCTCGTGACCGGCGGCCGCGGGCAGCAGCCAGCGGGGATAGAACTTGGCGTTGTACCCACTGTGTGTGACCACCATGGCGGTTG
>JBMYXJ010000533.1:0-2676 GCA_049608285.1 Mycobacterium sp.
CCGTGGGTTTCGACGTAGCTCACCGAGCCTGAGGTCACGTCAGCCGAGCGCAGCGCCCGGGTCATCACGTCGCGCTGTGACGGCGCGTTCGGTGCGGTCAGGCCGTTGGACCGACCGTCCTGATTGACAGCGGAGCCACGCACGACACCCAGCACCCGGTCCCCGTCGCGCACGGCATCGGTGAGTCGCTTGAGCACCACGACACCGGCACCTTCACCACGGACGAAGCCATCGGCCCGCGAATCGAACGCGTAGCATTTGCCGTTGGGCGATAGCATTCCCCATTTAGCCAGTGCCAGTTGGGTTTCCGGGCGCAAGCTGAGGCTGACTCCCCCGGCCAGCGCCAGGTCGCTCTCCCGCATGCGCAGACTCTGACAGGCCAGGTGGATGGACACCAGCGACGACGAGCACGCCGTGTCCATCGCCACTGCGGGTCCCTTCACCCCCAGCAAGTAGGCGATCCGACCGACCGTCACGCTGTGGGCGTTGCCGGTGGCCGAATAGGCGTCGATGGTGTCGGGGTCGCCGGCAGAGGAACTCTGGTACTCGTTGTAGTAGACGCCCACCATCACGGCGGCCCGGATTTCCCGCAGTGTGTCGGGTGCCAGGCCTGCGTTCTCCAGCGCCTCGAAGGCAACCTCCAGCAGCACCCACTGCTGGGGGTCCATCGCGGCGGCCTCGCGCGGCGTGATGCCGAAGAACTCGGCGTCGAAACCCGAGACGTCATCGAGGTAGGCGCCCCATTTCGTCGGCATGCGGCCGGGCGCCATCGGATCGGGGTCGTAGTATTCTTCGGCGTCCCAGCGGTCGGCGGGCACCTCGCGAATAGCGTCAGTGCCGTTCTCCAAGAACCTCCAGTAGCTGTCGGGTCCGGTCACGCCGCCAGGGAATCGGCAGCCGATGCCCACCACGGCGATAGGTTCCGCGCCGGCGACACGCGAGGCCTTCTCGAACTGCTCGGACAACTTGCCGCGCTGCTCGGCGCTCATGCCCGAGATCCGGTCGAAGGTGGTCTTCATCAGATGGTGCCCTCACTACCGGCATTCGCCGATTCGGCGGAAGAGGATTCGATGCTGTCGAACAACTCGTCCAGCACACTGAACGAGTCGGCATCGCCCTCTTCGGGTTCTTCAGGTTCGTCCGCTTTCTGCTGTTGCGGGGCCAGCAGTTCGGCAACGAACTCCGACATCTGGGAAATCGACGGATGGTTCCACAACATCGTGGCGGAAAGTTCGATGCGGACCAGCTGTTTGGCATCGCGCAAGAGATTCATCGCCATCATCGAGTCCAGGCCCAGTTCGGGGAATGGCATGTCGAAATCAACTGCGCCGTCGGGCATTCCCAGTTCACGAGCCAGGATGGCGCGCAGCCGCACCCGCAGTTCGGCCACCGACTCCTTGGGGGTCATCGACGACCAGTCTACGAATTCCGTTGCAGTCGGGGCTGCTTCGTCGGACGATGGCGCCGGTACGGACTCCACCGGGGTGTAGCTGAGCCCTCGGATGTCCACGCTCGTTGTACCATCGGCCGCTTTGACGAGCACGTCCACCACGAGGCCGTCGGCTGCCGGGTCTCGGCGGTACACCTCCACGACGCCGCTGACGGCGCCCAGTTCAGTGGCCACGCCAATGCTCTCGACGGCCGCAGGCAGCAGGAGCGCCGTGTTGGCGGCATCGGCTAGCCGGGCAACGTGCACCGCGGCATCCACAAATGCTGCCGCGGGAAACTCCGCTGATTCTGGCAGTTCGACGGCGGCACGCATTCCGGCGGGCGTCGTGACGCAGTCGGAGACCGTCCAAGCGAACGGCTGGCCTTCCACGCCCCACGCCTGTTGCAGAGCGGCGATCGACGCAACGTCGAACGTCTCGCCCTCGGCGCTCTGATCGCCCTGGGGGGTAGTGCTGGGCGCCTCGACGAGTTGAGCGCTCGCGTGCTTCGTCCAGCGCAGTTCGGGGGTCTCTGGACCCGAGGATGACCACACCGTCACAGTGGTGCCGGCGCTGTCGGGGCCGGCGGAGCTGTCGGCGACCACGTTGATGGCCTTCGGCTGATCGGCCACGATCGGGTACTCAAAACGGATATCGCCTACGGTCGCAATGCCGAGCTGCGCCGCGGCTGCCGAAAGCGTCTGCAGCAGAACCGAAACAGGGACCACCTCGACGCCGCGGACCCGGTGTGCGACTGGGTACGGCCGCGCGTCTGGCAGCAGGCGTGCCCGCCAGAGCCGGTCGTGGGTGGTGTCGGCAACCGTCTCTCCGAGCACGGTGCCCCAGGCGGGTGCAGGCAGCGAGTCGAGGTCGCCGGCGTCCGGAGCCGCCGCGCCGCCGGATATCACACGGTCGAGCACCTTCACCGGGGCGCGCATGCGGTAGGCGTCGGCCAGCCGGCCCCAGTCGGCGCCGGCCACCACGGTCTGGACGCAGGCATCGGGGCTCAGCACGGCCGGCAGCATGCGGATCGCCGCGTCGTTGGGCATGGGTTCCAGTCCGGCCGCCTTCATCTGGGGCTGGGCATCCGCCCACGACTTCCACAGGCCCCAGTCCACGACCGTGGCCGGCAGGCCGAGGGCACGACGTGCATAAGCGAATGTGTCAGAGAACGCGTTGGCTGCCGTGTAGTGCGCGACTCCCCGCGAGCCGAGGAGTCCGGTGATGGAGGAGAACAGTACGAATCTGC
>JBMYXJ010000534.1:0-2672 GCA_049608285.1 Mycobacterium sp.
TCGTCTACCGCCGGGCGTTACAGCGACTCGATCGCTTTATCAGGCCTCCAGGATGGCCGTTACACCTTGACCGCCGGCGGCGCACACGGAAATCAGGCCCCGCACGGGTTGCCCTGTCGTGGCCTTCTTATCCGACAGCTGCTTGGCCAACTGGGCAAGGATCCGGCCGCCGGTCGCAGCGAACGGGTGCCCCGCAGCCAGGGAGGAGCCGTTGACGTTGAGCTTGGATCGATCGATCCGGCCCAGCGCTCCGTCCAGCCCCAGACGCTCCTTGCAGTACTCCTCGGATTCCCAAGCCGCCAGCGTGGCCAACACCACCGATGCGAACGCCTCGTGGATCTCGTAGAAGTCGAAATCCTGCAGCGTTAATCCGTTGCGGGCCAGTAGGCGCGGCACCGCATACGTCGGAGCCATCAACAGCCCGTCGCGGCCGTTGACGTAATCCACCGCAGCAGTCTCACCGTCAACGAAGTACGCCAGCACCGGGATCTCGTGCTCGTCAGCCCACTGCTCTGAGGACAGCAGCGCCACCGATGCGCCGTCTGTCAGCGGGGTCGAGTTGCCGGCCGTCATCGTCGCATCACCGTCGCGCACCCCGAAGACCGGTTTGAGCTTGGCCAGCTTCTCGGGCGAGGAGTCGGCACGCAGGTTGTTGTCCCGAAAGAGCCCGAGGAACGGGGTGACGAGATCGTCGAAGAATCCGCGGTCGTAGGCGGCGGCCATATTGCGGTGGCTGGCCGCGGACAGCTCGTCCTGGTCGACGCGCTTGACGCCCATCTCCTTGGCCGTGATTGCGGCATGCTCGCCCATCGACATACCGGTTCGGGGCTCGCTGTTGACCGGGATCTCCACGCCGACCGCGGCGGGCAGCTTGCCCACTAGCTTGAGCCGGTCGACGTTCGACTTCGCGCGCCGCAGGCCCAACAGGGTCCGGCGCAGATCATCGCCGAACGCGATGGGCGCATCCGATGCGGTGTCCACACCACCTGCCGCGGCAACCTCGTAGCGACCCAGCGCGATCCCGTCGGCCGCTACGGTCGCCGACTGCAGACCGGTGCCGCAGGCCTGCTGCAGATCGAACGCCGGCGTGTAGGACGATAGCGAGCTGCCCAACACGCATTCACGCATCAAGTTGAAGTCGCGGCTGTGTTTGAGCACCGCGCCACCGATCACGACGTCGAGTTTTTCGCCATTGAGGTTGAACCGGTCGGCAAGACCGTCGAGCACGGCGGTGAACATGTCCTGGTTAGATGCGTTCGCGTAGGCCCCGTCGGAGCGCGCGAAAGGGATCCGGTTGCCTCCGAGGATGGCTACCCGGCGGGTTGTCTTGTTGTCGGCCACGTGTGCCTCCCGGCGTCGCGAGGATCATTGGGGTGTCGAGAGTCATACTACCCACCGTTATTACTCTGGAGTAAGTTCATTCTCGACACACAGCTCGACCCGCACCGGTTACTCCGTTGCGGTTGATGATGTACCTCGGATTTCGAAAGGCAGTACCGTGGCTTCCGATCTACTCACACAAGTCGTCAATTCCGGCCCGGGATCTTTTCTGGCCAAGCAACTGGGCGTCCCGCAACCGGAACCGCTGCGCCGCTATAAGCGGGGCGAACCACCATTACTCGGCTCGCTGCTGATCGGCGGTCAAGGGCGTGTCGTGGAGCCGATGCGCGCTGCGCTGGCCGAGGACTACGACGTGGTCGCCAACAACCTGGGCGGCCGGTGGGCGGACTCGTTCGGCGGGCTGGTGTTCGACGCCACCGGGATCGCCGAACCCGAGGGGCTCAAAGCGCTCTACGAATTCTTCACTCCGCTGCTGCGCAACCTGGCCCCGTCATCGGCACGACGCCTGAGGAAACCGGCAGCGTCGGAGAACGCGCCTCCCAACGCTCGCTGGAGGGGTTCACCCGCTCGCTGGCCAAGGAGCTGCGGAACGGAGCGACCGCCACGCTGGTCTACCTGTCGGCGGACGCGAAACCGGGTGCCACCGGATTGGAGTCCACGCTGCGGTTCGTTCTGTCGGCAAAATCGGCCTACGTCGACGGCCAGGTGTTCCGGGTCGGTGCGGCCGATTCGATCCCGCCGGCGGACTGGGACAATCCGCTTGCCGGCAAGGTCGCGGTGGTGACTGGCGCAGCCCGTGGGATCGGCGCGACCATCGCCGAGGTGTTCGCCCGCGACGGTGCCCAGGTGATCGCTGTCGATATCGAAGGCGCGTCGGAAGCGCTGGCAGAAACTGCCGCCCGAGTCGAGGGCACCGCGCTGACCCTGGACGTCACGGCCGCCGATGCAGCGGACCGCATTACCGAACACCTCAAGCAGCACTACGGGGGCTCAGACGGTCGCCTCGACATCCTGGTCAACAACGCCGGCATCACGCGAGACAAGCTGTTGGCCAACATGGACGAGAGCCGCTGGGACTCGGTCATTGCGGTGAATCTGCTTGCGCCTCTTCGCCTGGCCGAGGGCCTGGTCGGCAACGGGACCATCGGCGCAGGTGGCCGGATTATCGGCTTGTCGTCGATGGCGGGTATTGCGGGCAACCGCGGACAGACGAACTACGCCACAACCAAGGCGGGCATGATCGGGCTCACCGATGCTTTGGCGCCCCAGTTCGCCGAGAAGGCCATCACCATCAACGCGATTGCCCCTGGGTTCATCGAAACCAAGATGAC
>JBMYXJ010000535.1:0-2668 GCA_049608285.1 Mycobacterium sp.
CGGCCTGTCGTCCGATCGACCAGCTGATCGGGCGCCACCATGGCGCCGGGGCCCAGCTGGGGGTCGAGGCTGCCGACGGCACAGGGACCGAAGATGCGCCGCACTCCGAGGGAGCGCAATGCCCACATGTTTGCGCGGTAGGGCACCGTGTGAGGCGAAAACTCGTGGTTTACGCCGTGTCTGGGCAGAAACGCCACCTCGTGATCGCCAACGGCTCCGACGACGATCGGCGCGCTCGGTGGACCGTAGGGCGTCTCCACCGTGACCGCGCGCGCATCGGGACCGAAGAACGAGTAAAAGCCGCTGCCACCGATTACTGCAAGCATCCGCCTATTGTGAATGATCGGCCCGTCGCCAGTTCGGTTGGCCGTCCATGCGTTCAGGCTGCCGCGGCGCACCTCACCGGTCGCATGCAAGACTGGCGCCCGTGGCCAGTTTCGCCCAGTGGGTCGAGGGTGCGCGTCCGCGGACGTTGCCCAATGCCGTCGCGCCGGTCATCGTGGGAACTGGTGCTGCGGCCTGGCTTGGCGCCGCATCGTGGTGGAAGGCGCTGCTTGCACTGCTCGTGGCCGTGGCAATGATCATCGGCGTGAACTACGCCAACGACTACTCCGATGGCATCCGCGGCACCGATGATGTGCGGTCCGGGCCGCTGCGCCTGGTCGGGTCGAAGCTCGCGGCGCCACGGGCTGTGCTGACCGCCGCGGTCACGAGCCTGGCCGTCGCCTCGACTGCCGGGCTGGTGCTGGCGTGGTTCAGCGCGCCGTGGCTGATCGGGGTGGGGGTGGCTTGTATCGCCGCGGCGTGGCTGTACACCGGCGGGTCGAAGCCCTACGGCTATCAGGGCCTGGGTGAGGTCGCGGTATTTGTGTTCTTCGGATTGGTAGCAGTGCTGGGCACCCAGTACACCCAGGCGCTGCGGGTGGATTGGGTGGGTGTCACACTCGCGGTGTCGACGGGATGCCTGTCATCGGCGGTGCTGGTGGCCAACAATCTGCGCGACATCCCCACCGACGCCCAGTCCGGCAAGATCACCTTGGCTGTTCGGCTCGGTGACGCCAGGACCCGGCTGCTGTTCCAGACGTTACTCGCGGTGGCGTTCGTGCTGACGCTGGTGCTGATGCTGGCGAGTCCATGGTGCGCCGCCGGGCTGGTGGCAGTTCCTCTGGCGGCGCGCGCCGCTAAGCCGGTTCGCGGCGGAGCGGGCGGCAAGGATCTGATCCCGGTACTGCGTGATACGGGGCTGACGATGCTGGTGTGGGCGCTGGCCGTGGCCGCTGCGCTGTGGCTCGCCTGACAGATCGGGTGGGTCAAGCGACGTCGGGTGGCCGCATATTTTCCCGATCTGCCCCGACTATTCGCCTGATCCGCGCCGGTCCGTCTGTCCGCCGTCATGGCGCCCGGGGTCTTCCGCGGCGCTGTCGCCGCGCAGCTTGGCCTGTAACTGCTCGCGGTCATGGCGGCGGCGAGCGTCCAGCATCGAAATGCTCTCGGTGGCCCGTCGTCGCAGGGGGGCGAACAACCAGATGCCCAACGGCAGCGCTATGACGATGGCGAACAGCAACGCCACAACCACAGGGAAGTCCTGGACCCCGAGCAGGTGTCCGGCGGCGAGGATCACGGCAGTCACAACCGCGACGAGTACCAGCCGGGCCGCCACGTAAGCGAGAACGTCGAGCAGCAGCCTGGATCGGGGACGTCCATCAGTCACATCCAGAGCCTACCCAGGGCGCGTATATTGAAGGGAAGGAGGTTTCGAGTGGCGTATTTGCTCCTGGTTCTCGTCTTGGCCGCACTGGTCTACCTAGGCTGGCGCGTCACACGGATGGCCGCAAACCGACCCCGCACCCGGGTGATCGGTCCAGACGACGATCCGGATTTCCTGCGAAGAATCAATCCGCACGACGACCAGCCGCGGTCCTAAATATCGCAGTGACCACCTGACCGCCTGGCGGCCATGTGCCTAGCCATCATGTGCGTTGGCGCGCCGCGCCGCACCCGGAAACCCCTCGGCCACAACTGCGGCCAGCTCAATGAGCGACTCCTTGGTCTCGGGCCGTAACCGGTCCAGACTGATCTCGGCGCCGTCCTCCAGATGTGGGTCGAACGGCACCTGGCACACCGAACGACAGCGTCGGGCGAAGTGGTCGACCACCTTGCTCAGGTCGACCTTTGTCCCCCTGCCCGAACGGCGTCGCACACCATTGATCACCGCGACCGAGTTACGCACCAAGTCCTCGTGGCCGTGAGCGTCCAGCCAGTCCAGCGTCGCCGACGCGCTGCGCGCCCCGTCCACCGAACCCGAGCTAATCACCATCAACACGTCGGCCTTGTCGATCACCGCCGACATCGCCGAATGCAGCATGCCGGTGCCGCAGTCAGTAAGAACCAGGCTGTAGAACCGCTCAAGCACCTCCAGGGTGCGCGCGTAATCCTCGGAGCTGAACGCCTCCGACACTGCGGGGTCACTCTCCGAGGCGAGTACCTCCAGGCGGCTCTGGCCTTGTGAGGTGTAGCGCCGAACGTCGCTGTAGGCCGCGATTCCCTCCGCGTCACGTAGCAGATGACGAACGGTCGCCGGTGTCTCCAACTCCACCTTCTGGCTCAACGTGCCCCGGTCCGGGTTGGCGTCTACGGCGATGACCCGGTCCCCACGTGTGCTGGCGAA
>JBMYXJ010000536.1:0-2663 GCA_049608285.1 Mycobacterium sp.
CATGGGTGGGGCTGTCGTCATGGATGGGGCCGCGCATCACCACTCGCACTGGTCACCGCGCCTGATATCCACGCCCGCGTTACGACGCGACTGAACGAAACGAAAGGACGCTGTCATGGGTTATGCGAGGAGCATCGGCCGTATCGGTGCACTGGCGGTTGCATTGGGTGTGGGGGTCGCGGTGACGAGCGCACCGGGCATTGCCTACGGCCAGCCGTCTTCGGATACCAGTTCAGTTTCCGGGGATTCGTCGTCGACCACGTCGACCCCGAGTGGCGGGGCGACGTCATCTGACGGTTCGTCAGACCCGGCATCGTCGTCGGACTCGTCGGTTTCAGACCCGGCGTCTTCGGATCCATCGGACTCAGTCGATGAAGGTAGTGAAAGCAGCGAGGGTGTCGCCGATGCCGATGCCGATGCCGATGCCGATGGTGAAGATGACACCGAGGAGGCGGACGCCGGTGATGAGGACGTTGATCCGGTAGCCGGTGATGAGGACGTTGATCCGGTAGCCGGTGATGAGGACGCAGATTCGGTCGTGGGTGATGAGGACGCTGACCCGGCAGCCAGCGATCAGGACGCTGACCCAGTAGCGGAGCCCGCAGCAGTGGCGACGACAGCAGATGATGCGTCGGTCATCGAAGAGGTAGGCGGGGATGCGGCTGCCGGTGGGGCCGCGAGCGAATCTTCTGAGGCGCTGACTGAGCGGACTCAGCGCGTCATAGCGGAGGCGGCCGCCGATGACAGCGATCAGGTTGCGCCTGGGGCGCCTGAAGCCTCCGCAGAGTCTGATGGGCAGGCCGTGGCACCTTCCTCGGTTGAACCGGCCGCGGCGCTGACCACGGTGTCGCCTGCCGATGCGAACCCTCCGGCGCCGGTGTCGACCCTGCAGGAGGTGGTCTCCGGCGTAGTCCGAGGGACTGCGCAGGTGGTGGTCGATGTTTTGGATTGGGTGCTGGCCGCCTCGGGGAATACGGCCGACTCGACTGAGTTGCCGTGGGCGCTGGCTGTGGTGGCCTGGGTACGTCGCGAGATTGACCAGGCATTCCTCGCCCCGTCTGAGGCGGCCCAGCAGGCCGCTGCTCAGGTTGTTGCTGCCCAGAGCCCGAACCTGTTGGTCAACCCGGGGGCTGAGGAAGGAGACGCGTCACCGTCGGGCAATAGCGCGGTCGCCGTCCCAGGCTGGACGTGGAAGGGGACGCCGACGGTACTCGAGTACGGGGGACTACGTAACTCCTGGCCACTAGGTTTACCCTTCCCGTTGCCGAATCTGCCGCAATTCATGGGCTGGCCGCAGCCTATTGCCGGTCCGCCAGACGGTGGCGCGCAGATGTTCGGCGGTGGGAACGTGGCCGACTCCCAGCTGACCCAGACCGTTGACCTCAGCGCTGCTGCGGCCGACATCGATACCGGTGATGTCACCTACAACCTCAGCGGTTGGCTGGGCGGTTGGCTGGCTAATTTGTCCAATGCCTCGGTCAAGGTCGACTTCTTGGATGTCAACAAGACCTACCTGGACACCGCGAGCATCGGGTCGGTTGGGGTTCTGGACCGTCTCTTCATGACAGGGTTGTTGGAGCGTCAGACCTCCGGATCGGTTCCGACGGGGACCCGGTATGCACAGGTGGACGTCATTCTCGATCAGGTCAACATATTCCCGCTGGGAATCAACGTCGACTACAACTCGGCCTTCGCCGACAACATCTCGTTCACCATCAGCGCCGACCTGCCGGCGCCCGGGCCGGCTACGCCGCCGGTATCGACTGTGGGTGAACTAGACCATGTGTTCATGGTCTACATGGAAAACAAGGGTTTCACCGACATTGTCGGCAATCCCAGCGCTCCGTTCCTGAACAGCTTGATCAACGCGTATGGGTTCGCCGACAACTTCTTTGGCTCGACCCACCCCAGCCTGCCCAACTACTACCAGGTCGTGGGCGGCACCGACTACGGGATCACCTACGAATGCGAGAAACCCTGCATCTTCGACCACGGAACAATCCTCACCGACAACATCGACAACGCGGGCCTGACCTGGCGCGGTTACGCACAGAGCCAGCCGCCCGGGCAGCCCTTGGAGAATTCAGGTGACTACTCGGTCGATGAGTTGCCCTTCGTAGCGTTCGAGGGAATCGGCACCAATCAGGCCTACGCCGAGCAACACCTGTTCCCGCTGGAGCAGATGGCGATCGACCTCTCGTCATCGGAGACCACCCCGAATTTCGTGTGGTTTGCCGCCAACGAGAGCTTTAACGGGGAAGGCCCGATCGACACCCTGGGCGACATATTGAAATTCGCGATCAGCCAGGCCTTCCTTCCTCGCCACAATTACAACGTCCCGGCACTTGACCAGTTCCTGACCGAGACGGTGCCAGTCATTCTGGATTCGGAGGTGTGGGCTGACCCAGCAGAAAGGTCCGCCCTGGTAGTCACCTTCGACGAGGACAACGACAACCTATCGCTGGGCTTCGGAGATCAGGGCAACCACGTCGTGACGGTGGTGATCCCGTCGCCCGCAGCCGTCGCGGGCGGAATGCGGGGCGGCCACTTCATAGCCACCGACCAGTACACCCATTACAGCATGCTGCGGATGATCGAGGACTCACTTGGGCTTCCGACGCTGACCAATAACGACAAGTTCGCCGTACCGATGAACGAATTCT
>JBMYXJ010000537.1:0-2661 GCA_049608285.1 Mycobacterium sp.
AGTTTCGAACTTCTGCGCCGCCTGGGATAAAACGTATTCATCGACTTGCGGCCACGCAGGGGGACAACCGTGCGCCCGCCGTACTCCCCACTGTGAGGTTCAGTGTCCCACCAACTCACAATGTGGCCTTGCAGGCAGCGGACAGACCGCCTCCTATCGCAGTGAGCGTCAGCCACAAGCGCTTGTCATTCGGTGTGTAAGTCGGAATCGCGTCTGCGTAGGCCTGCATATACGCAGCCCGCGTAACAAGCAGATCGGCCATGATCGCACTCTCCGCCACTTCAGCGATGGCGCGCATATCTTTAGCCTCGCGCAATATCACCTTCCGTGCCATACTGTTCAGTACGCGCTGATCAGGAGTCCATTGCTCAGCAGGAATCGCCGAGTCAAGCGTTCCCCAACCTCTAAGGTAAGTTTTCTGGCGGTCGAGCGCTTCCAAGAACTTCACGCATGCTGGGTCCTTGCCCCCAGCCATAAGCGGCGTCAACGCGGCAGGGTCTGGAACGGAGGACCGCGTTGCCTTCCCTGCACTAGCCGAAGCAGGCAGTAGCGGCCCCACGTCGCACATGTACGTCACCGCATTGCTGAAATTTCCCGCTGCCCCGCCTATCAGTTTATCTGATTCCACATACTCGGGGATTCTTTCCACATACGCACGCAGATACATAATCGTCTGCGCGATTAATTCCTGCAGCACAACGCTACGCGCTTTGGGCAGGATCGACTCAAATTTGTCGGCCGCAGTAGTCATCGCCTCGCCAACCGAAAGGAAGATATCCCGGTACTCCGGCGTCCATTTGGTGGCGGGAATATCTCTATCGAGAGTGAGCCACTTCTTCTCGCGGGTAGCAAGTTCGGCCACGGCTGAAAACCATTCGTCGCACACCGGGTCCTTTTCCCGCAGCAGTCCAACCGTCCGATCCAGGCCAGCCTCGGACTGGGCAGATCCCCCTGGGCCCTGGTTCGACGTGGACTTCCACACCACCAAGCCGACGGTCAGCGCGACGACAACAACGAGGACACCCCCCAACAGGATCCACCGTCGCCGATGAGACGAATTCGACGGTGAAGTACCGACACCCGGTGGCGGCGGCCAACCCTGCGGGTACGACGGCGGGCCACCCCCAGGCGGCATAGGCGGCATCGACATGGGCCTACCTGCACCTACGACTCAAGCGAACGCTCCACATGGTCTGCGATGCTACCGAGCAGCTGCCCCCATCCCCTGGCAGGAAACTGTGGCCCACGCATCCACCACCTGTCCTGGGACCGAACCGAACAGCACGGGGCGGGCAAGAACCCCTCGATCAAGAGAGCAAGCTCACACTCCACAAAACCGGTGCTGGGAACATCGCGAAACGCGAAAACACATCCGCTGTGCTCACGTGAGCAGAATCGAATCCCCGTGCACGGTGATGTCCTCCGGGATCAAAGGTCGCTGCGCAGGCCCGTTGAGCACCGCACCGTCGAGGCTGAACTTACTGCCGTGGCAGGGGCAGTTGATGGTCCCATCGGCCACCTCGTTGAGCAGGCACCCGGTGTGGGTGCACACTGCGGAGAATGCCTTGAAGTCCCCCGCCTCGGGCTGGGTGACGACCACCGTGCCGACGATCACCCCCGACCCGACGGGCACGTCAGCGGTGTGGGTGAGGACCTCGGGCTCGGAATTCTCGCCGGAGCCGGAATCACCGCCGCTGGAACATGCAGCCAGCGCGGCCGCCCCCAACCCGACTCCCGCTCCCGCGATTACCGTCTTGCGGGAAACCCGCACCTCGTCGATACCCATCTCTATCCCCATCGAAAATCTCTACCCGTGCAACTTTCCTGCCAACGCGAATACTGTCAGCCCGGCAGCACCGGCAACGCACCCGGCACCATCAACGGCCGGACCTCCGTCCACCCGGGGTCGTCGTCGCCAGCTGAACCGGACAGCTGGAGCACACCTCGCGCGTCGGCGACATACACCGCCGACGGGTTGGCGACGACCGTCGTCACCGGCATCACCAGATTGGCGCTCGGGCCATCGGAGTTCACCCCGTCGATGTTGACGTAAGACACCGGGTTGTCGGCATCGGTGCGGCTGACGACGATGTCATCGCCAGTACGCCACGACAGCGACACGACCGTGTCGCCCAGCCCATAGCCCAACCGCCGCGGAAAGGTCAGCGCGTAACCGCCATCGGGCGTTTGCTCGACACCGGCGAGGATCACCTGCCCTTCGATCACCATGGCCGCACGGGTACCGCCGCGGGAAAGCTCCAATTCGGTGATCTCGCCCGGAAATCGGGTCGACAACGCGATGGTGTCGATGGGGATTCGGGCCGGCTGCCCGGAAGCATCCTGGACCACGCGCACCACGTTGATGCCGTCGACAACGATCCATACCGCAGCGTCCAGCGACCAGGTAGGCCTGGTCAGGCTGCGCCCCTCAATGGCCTGGGAAGCGACTCCGTTGAGCTGCCCCATCCACAGCGACTGCGCCATGTCGGGGGCGCCCGGACGCAAGGTCACCACCGAGGCGACCGCCTGGCCGTTACGCGAAAGCGCCGCGGCGGTTTGCCCGGGCAGCTGCCCGAAAGACCCTGCTACCGGCGGCGAGTGCTGACCGTCGAGCCTGACCAGCGACCCGCCTACTAGCGCGTGCAGCCCGGCCGCGGCGCC
>JBMYXJ010000538.1:0-2657 GCA_049608285.1 Mycobacterium sp.
GCGAATGTGTCGGTTTCGACCGAAAGCGATGAGTACCAAATCGTTTTCAAATCTGAAGACGAGTCTTACTTCTTGCGGCAAGAGGGGGGCTGGTGGAGCATCGATGGCCAGGACGACCGTGGACAGCGCTATAACGCCACGGCGAGGATGTCTACGTTCGAGTTGGTGGAGAAGTACCTCATCTGGCAGTGGGCACGGATAGCCCGCAGCGGATCTGTGGATGCTCGTCTTTACAAGCTTGGCATGGCAAAAGATGTGCACGTCGAGCCGACCGATCGTGAATACTTTGTGGAGCTGCGAGTGCCCACCGGCTCGGCCATCCTGGAGCAGGCAACCGCCACGATTTTCAGTCATCTCATCTCGAAATCAGTGGATGAAATCGAGCAGATGTTCACCGCAGACGCCAGATAGCAGGCTCGATGGGAGACTTTGCCCTGGGGGCTCCATGGGGACCTACGGCAGGCGCTCAGGCTGATGAGGACCTCTGTCCCCACTGGTTGTCGTCGGGCCGATGTCGCCGGCTATCAAGGCCAGCGCCGCCGGCGCCCCGGTTGCTCGCTGGGGCTGCGGTGCGTGTTCGGGGCTTTCCCAAAATTGGTGACGGAAATTATGAGCTAGTCAGGTACTCACCCAATGAGGAGGTGCTGTCTCTTTGTGCAAAGCAAGTCATCAACCAGGCGGGCCTAAACGGTGCAGTGTTGAGGCCCGAAAAAACTTGGCCCGCGCCCAGGGCATCACCCAGGCCTTGGAAGGACGACAAGACAGTTTGCTCGAGCGTGCCAACAATGCAGGGCAGCCCGCCCCCACCTCGGGTCCTGCGGGCCCGCCGCCCCACCGTCCGAACCGCAACGGTGGACTGCAGTCGGCGCTAGGCGGGGCGGTCCTGCGGCTCACTGACACCACCGAGGAGGAGATGGACGCCGACGTTGAAGCCGCAGTAGCGCAAACCGCGGCCGATGACTTCTCAAGCCTGCCTAGGAATTGGTTAAAGTTGAAGAGCCTTTCCGGCACGCCGAATGCGTCGGTTTCGACCGAAAGCGATGACTACCAAATCGTTTTCAAATCTGACACCGTGTCCTACTACTTGCGGCAAGAGGGGGGCTGGTGGATCACTGATGGCCAGGACGACCGTGGACGGCGCTATTACTCCACGGCAAGGCTGTCCACGTTCGAGTTGTCGGAGAAGTACCTCATCTGGGAGTGGGCAGGGTCCCTCTCATCCGCGGATGCCCGCCTTCTCCATCTTGGCACGGCACCGGATGTGCAAGTCGAGCCGACCGATCGCGATTACTTTGTGGAGCTGCGAGCGCCCACCGGCTCCGCCATCCTGCCGCTGTCATCAGCAACGACTTTCAGCTATCTCATCTCGAAATCAGTGGATGAGGTTGTGCCCGGAAGGCGGCGAACTCAGGCAGGTGACCCAAGACGTACGCGTCGGCGACGGCTTCGGTGATCTGTCTGTGGTCGGCGGTTTTTTGGCGCAGAGACGTGATTACCCGCGGTGCGGTCGCTGGGTCTGGCCATGCTCCCAGAGCCGCGGCAGTGAGTACCGGCCGTGGGCCGATCTCGAGCAACAATTTGCAATTCATCTCGGCGAGAGTGCGTACGCTCTTGCCGAATTGCACCGGTTGACGGGCGTGACGGCGCCAATAAGCACCATCGAGCGCCACGCTCCTACCGAGTGCGGTACCGGTGCGGTTGTCGATCAGAATTCGCTGCGGAGTATTGAAATTGAACTGACCTGCAAACGCCTCGAACTCGTCGAGGATCGGGTCCAGCAGCGACGAATGGAATGCGTGGCTGGTATCCAACCAGTCACAGCGGACACCGTCGGCCGCTAGTCCGGTGAGCGCTTTCTCCAGATCCCCTGCGGGTCCGGATAAGACGGTGTTGGTGCCGTTGTACGCCGCGACCGATAGCTTCGGAAACTCGTCGGCCAGGCTCTCCACGCGGTCGGCGGCGGTGAACACCGCAGCCATGCGACCACCGGCAGGCAAACTGCCGAACAGGCGCCCGCGTTCGGCCATCAGCAGCGCGCCGTCCTCGAGGCTGAACACGTCGGCGACGCAGGCCGCCGAATACTGACCGACGCTGTGGCCCAGCACGACGTCGGGCTCGAAACCCCAGGACTGCCAGAGACGGGCCAAGCCCATCTCCACGGCGAACAAGGCGGGTTGTGCGTATGTGGTCTGCCGCAGCACATCTTCGCTGTCTGGGTCATCTGCGCTGAAGATCGCTTCCAACAAAGGTTTGTCGAGGACATTGGCGACGGAAGCCGCGACGCGATCCAACGTCTCGGCAAACACCGGCTCGTTCTCGTACAACTCCTGGGCCATGCCCGGGTATTGGCTGCCTTGACCAGTGAACAGCCAGGCTGTTTTCGGTGTGTCGTATGAGTCTCCGCGAACCAGGCCCGGCGCCGGCCGGTCGTCGGCGAGCGCGCCGAGTAGCTCGACGGCTGATTCTCGGGAATTGACCACCAACGCGGCCCGGTGCTCCAGGTGCGATCGGCCGACCCCGGCGGTGAAGCACACGTCGGCCAGGGAGGCCTCCGGGTGCGCGCTCATCCAGCCGCGGTAGTCATCGGCGAGTTTGGTCAGGGCGGTTGGCGTTCGCGCTGACAGCGGAAGAATGCTGAATCGTGCGGCCGCCCCGGC
>JBMYXJ010000539.1:0-2656 GCA_049608285.1 Mycobacterium sp.
GGGTGGCCGGATGAAACCGGCCACCGTCCCACCGGCATGTTGGCGTGACAGGAAGTTTGATGCGGTTCCGCTGAACAACCCACTACCTGAGCGGGAGGGCGCGCGTAATACGCCGACGGTGATGCTGCAGCGGTCGGCCGCGACGGCAGGCGATGACGAGATCGAGTAGTACCTCGGACGAAGCGCAGGCAGCAGCTCCAGCCCGGTGTTCAGGGGCACGCGGATGGACGGAAAGCGTTCCAGCAGGTCCAGCAGCGAAACACGCTTGCCGAGGATCTCTTCTCGGTACCGGGTGACGTTGCCTTCGTTTTCCGCGGACAGCTCGACTAGCGCCGCCAGCTCCTCGGGGTCTTGGGCAAACTCGGCGAGAGTGCAGATTTGAGCCCTGGTCACAGGTTCCTGCAGCTCAACTCGGCCAGCCAGCAACTCTGAGACGACAAACGGTGTATCGACTGGCAAGTGCGAGGACGCTGACGTATTCGCCCGGACGGTGATGACCTCGTCAAGGTTGAGATTAGCGATCGCCGCGGCGCGACCGATGATCTCGGCAGCGTTGCGTGGCAACAGCGCGATGTGGTCACCAGTGCGGTATGTGGTGTTGGAGGGCAGTTCGAACTCAATGTGGCGGGTTGAGCGCTCGACGGGTCCGGTCTGAACCACCCGGGTCAGCAGTTCGCGATTCTCCAGCACCTGGTATCGCTGAGCTTGCAGGGACGAGAAGAACGGCGCGTGCAAGTGAACGCCAGTGGTCTCGACCTCGTATCGGTTCCCTTCGTTGATGACTTCGGCTTGTGGGGCCAACCCAAGCGCTTCGCCGACTTGGCTCCACAGGTTTCGGTACCACGCCCGGTACATCCCGTCGAAGTCGTCACTAGCGTCGGCGACTCCCCGCTCTGTTATCCGTTCCGCTCCGGCAGCAGCTAGTAGCCGGTCGACTTCGGCAGGAATCTGTTGAAACGTTGTTGCCCAGACACGGTCGCCGCAACCGAACACTGCATACTTCACGCCAGTGAGCGCTTCCGGAGTCAGGTCGCTGCGCAGCCACTCGAGAAACTTGACTGCGTTATCCGGCGGATTGCCGTTGTAGGACGACGTCACGATGACAACAGCGCCGCCAGGGGCAACGGCATCGGTAAAGTCGTCGAGCGCGCCGAGGGTCACTCGGAAGCCTCTCACTCTGCCGTCCTCGGCTATCTCGTTGGCTATCCGCTCGGAAGTTCCCAGGTTCGACCCGTAGAGCACAGACAATGACGTTCCTTTGGCGTACTCGGGAATTGAGGTCTTCGGCCGACGGGCCGGCTGGTCCTCAGTTGTCTGTGTCACCGCCCCCGGGGTGGCCAATATCGTCTCGCGCCGACCCTCGCGCGGCTCCACGGTGATGCGGAAGTTTTGCGGTTTGACCGAGAAACCATCGTGCAATTCCAGTTGGTAGTCAAACGAATCGACCAACCTGAAACGCTGCAGAATCATCCCAATGAGCAGCTGCGCTTCGTGGAAGGAGAAGTGCCTACCAATACATGCGCGCTGGCCATTGCCGAAGGGCATCCAGGACCAGGCGGGCCTTTCAGCCTCTCTTTCAGGGGTGAACCGGTCCGGATCGAATCGGTCGGGATCGGGGAAGATGTCGGGGTTTCGTTGAATCTGCGGTGTGAGAATGTGCACGGCTTGACCCTTTTGGATCCGGTACTCGCCGCACAGTACGGTGTCCTCACGTGCATAGACCTGGAAGCCGTTGCCGTTCGGCCCTAGCCGCAACGCCTCTTTCATTACCTGCAACAAGTACTTCAACTTCGGGATTTGTGTTGCTGCTGGAATCACCGACAGGTCGTCACCGAAGACCTCGTCCACCTCGGCATATACCTTCGCCAGCACATCCGGATTCTTCAGCACGTGGTACAAGGTGAATTGCAACAAGCCGCTGGTTGTGTCGTATCCAGCGGCGAGGAATGTAATCAACTGCTGGCGAATATTGACCAGATCCAGTTTCTTGCCGCTGGCCTTGTCGGCCGTGGTGAGCATGATGTCCAACACATCGCCGACTTCGCCTACCTGCCCGGAATCGATCCGATCCCGGATGATTTTGTCGGCCAGATTCGCTAGGTAGCTTAGGTTTTCGTTGTATTCCCGTCGTCCGCCGAGCCGCTCCAGGGCGTCCTGGCCGGGCAACCGTGAGGGACGGGCGAGGGCTTCATCGATCGCCCCCTCTATCGCCCGCACAGCCGGGTGCATGTCCTGGCGGTAGAACGACCCAGGCCGGTAGCTAAGGCCGACGAGGGCGACTGTATCGAACGTGAGCCTGACCATATCCGGGCCCACATCGACAGGATCGCCCGGATTTAGCCGTGCCCACTTCAGCACGAGCTGGCTCGCGATGTCGGCCATCTTCTGGGTGTAGCCCTTAATGGCTTCGGGGCCGAATGCCGGTAGCAGGATATTGTGACCCTGTTGCCAGATCGGTTCGGTCGTCCACGACGTAAACAGTGCAGATCCGGCGAGTTCACGCATCACCTTCAACTGCGAGGAGATGTACTTCTCGAACCGGGTCTCGTCAAGACACTCGGCGACGATGTCACCGCCGGTGACCACCATCAGATTGATGCCGGGTGCCACAAGTTCATAGATGGGCCCGAGTTCGACTGCCAGATCCATCAGGCTC